>JANRJM010000008.1 GCA_033763975.1 Planctomycetota bacterium | reverse complement strand
GGACTGGCGGCGGTGGGACTGGCGGCGGTGGCACCGGCGGCGGTGGGCGGGGCGCGGCTCCGGCGCCCACGTCGACGCGGGGGGGTGGCCGATGACCCGCCGTCGTGCGTTCGCCACGCTGCTCGTCTTCGGCGTCATCGTGCTCGGCGCGCTCGTGGTGAGCGTGCTGCAGGCGAGTTCGTTCTCGCAGGCGACGGCCGGTCGCGAGGCGATCGCCCGCGTGCGGGCGCACTGGGCCGCCCGGGCGGGGCTCGAGATGGCGATCGCGCGCATCGAGGACCACACCGAGACGCCGGACCTGTCATCGGCGTACGCGATCATGGACGACATCGCCGGGATCGGCGAGGGCACGCTGCCCGGCGCCTCGTGGAGAATCGCGACGACCGAGGACGGGCGCGAGGTGCTCGGCGCGACCGACGCGCACGCCAAGCTGAACGTGAACCGCCTGACGCGCGACCAGTTGCTCACGCTCGAGCCGTTCATGTCCGACGACGTGGCCGACTCGCTGCTCGACTGGATCGACGCGGACGAAGACCCGAACACGCTCGGCGCCGAGCTGGGCTACTACCGCACGCTCCCGCACCCGTACCAGCCCCGCAACGGGGCGATGCGTTCGATCGCCGAGATGGAACTGGTCGCGGGCATGGACGCGCGCGACGTGCGGGGCGAGGACTGGAACCTCAACGGGCTGCTGGACCTCAACGAGAACGACGGCGACGCGAGCTGGCCCCCCGACAACGCCGACGGCGCGCTCGACGCGGGGTACTCCGGGATCCTGACGGCGGCGAGCGTCGAGGGCACCATGGCCCTGTCGGGCGAGGCGTACCTGGACCTGACGGCGACCGACGCGAACGAACTGGCGGCCCGGCTGAAGGTGACGCGCGAGCAGGCCGACGCGATCCTCGAGCACATGGACGGCGCGTCGAACCCGGCGGTGCGGGACTTCATCCTGACGGACCTCACGACGCTCGTACGCCGCGTGCGCCAGCAGCAGAGCGACCAGCAGGGCGCCCGCCAGTTCCGCGTGGAGGCGCTGTCGACCGAGCAACTGGGGGCGCTGCTCGACGAGTGCACCATCGGCCCGCCGGCGGTGGGCGCGTTCATCCCCGGGAAGCTCAACATCAACTCGTGCGACGCGAAGACGCTGGAGTACATCCCCCAGATCACGCCCGAAACGGCGGACGCGATCATCGCGGAACGGTCGGCCCGGCCCCAGGGCTTCACGTCGCTGGGCGAACTGCTCGCGGTGCCCGGCATCGGGCGTCGCCAGCTCGCGGCGATGTACGAGTTGCTCTGCGTGCGGTCGAACGTGTACGTTGTGACCTCGCGCGGGCGGGACGAGCGCACGGGCATTGAGGTGGAAATCAGGGCCACCATCGACCGGTCCGCGCTGCCGGTGGTGTTGCAGGAGGTGACGGTGCGATGAGCCGAGCGGCGGCCCAGAATCGGCAGCGGAGCGGCGCGATCGTCGCCGTGCACGACGGCCCCTGGGGCCGCCGGGTGGTGGCGGTGGCGCGCGCCGGCGGGCGGCTGCGGATCGTCGGGGCGCAGTCCATGGATGCCGGCGCCCCGATGAGCGTGCAGCAGTTCGCGCTCGAGCACGGAGCGGTCGAGGTGGTGCGGGTCGCGCCGTCGCGCGAGACGCTGGGGCGGATCGCGATGCTCCCCGGGAGCGTGAGCGAAGACCAGGCCGCCGGCGCGGTGCGGCTGCTGTGCGACTCGGAACTGCCGGGGATCGTGCCCGAGCACCGGCGCGGGGGCGGGCTGGTGGGCGAGGCGGGCGGGCTGCGGGCCGGGATGGGCACGCCCGTGCTGGTGACCGGCTGGCTGCGTCCGGGCGTTCCCGACGCGCTGTCGTCGCTCCCCGAGACTTGGACGACACCGATCGGTGCGTTGAGCGCGCTGGCGAACGGGCAGGCGGGCGTGGCGGTGTTCGCGGATCGTCGCGAGGGGGCGATCAGCATCTTCGCGAACGCCGATCGTCCGGTGGCGCGCGTGCTGCTCGAGCAGGACCCGGACGAGGGGTCGTGGGCGGCAAAGGTCGGGGCCGCACTCGCCGAGACGGGCGCGACCGGGCAGGCAGGCTGGGGCGAGGTGGCTTCCGGGCGCTCGGTGTGGATGAGCCGCGACGTGGTGCGCGACCTGCGCGCACGCGTGGAGCAGGTGCGCGACGACGCGAACTGGCTGGACGACTACGCGGTCGCGGTGGGGGCGGCGATGCTCGCGCTGGACGACCGCCCCTCGCGCGCGGGGCTGGCGGGGCTGCGGGCGTCGGCGCCGATTGTGCAGAAGGGTCGGGCGGCCCGCGTGCTCGATGGCCTGCGCAGCCCGACGCGTGCCGCCGCGGTGCTGGTCGGGGGTCTGGTGCTGCTCGCGGGCGGGCCGATCGCTCTGGCGTGGGCGCGGGCGTCGGTCCTGGAAGCGCGGGTGCGGGCGATCGAGGAGAGCAGCGGCGGTCGCGACGAGATCGAGAAGAAGGCCGACCTGTACGCGCAGCTCAACTCGGCGCGACTGCCGGTGACGAAACTGCTGATGGACCTGTCGCGGGCCGCCCCCGTGGGCGTGACGGCGACATCGGTGCGTTTCGCTCCCGAGCAGGGGCTCCAACTGCGGGGTATCGCGGAGAGCACGGAACAGGTGACCGCGTTTCAGGTGTCGCTGGGCAACACGCGCGTCTTCGGGCAGGTGACGACGGGGCGCGTGGAGGTGAAGGACGGTCGCGTGGAGTTCGACATGACCGCGCGCATCACGAACCCGCACCTGAACGTGCCCAAGGCGGACGACTTCGTGGCCAAGACGCTGGTGCAGCGACTGTTCCCGGACGGCGTGCCGCCCCCGCCCCCGCCGCCCGAGCCGGGCGATCGCGGGGCAACGGGCGAATCGCGCCGGTCCACGTCGGGAGATCGGCGTCCGGGCGCCGACGCGTCCGAGGGCCCGCCCCCGCGCGTGTCGGACGCGGACATCGAGAAGATGGACCGCCCGACGGCCATCCGGGGCTGGACGTCGCGGAACCTGTACCTCAAGCGCAACCTGGGGTTGGAGGCCGCGGAGAAGCAGCGGATCGAGGAGGAGATCCAGAAGATGAAGGCACGCGCGGACGCGCTGCGGGGGGGCGGCTGAATGGCGCTCGCGCAGCGGTACACGTCGCTCCCGCGCTCGGCGCGCTGGCTGATCATGCTCGTCGTGGGCGTGGGGGTGTACTTCGGGGTGGTGGAGCCCGGGCTCGACGTGTTCAACGGCTTCGTCGGACGGGGCGACGCCGCCGAGGCGGTGCTCGAGCGGTACATGGGCGCAAGCGACACCATCAAGCGCGCGGGCGAGACGGCGCTGCTGGGCGTGCGCCAGTATGGCGAGGTCGAGTACCCGGGCGATCCGGAGTCGCGCCCGCCCGCGCTCAACAAGGCGATCGACGAGATCCTGCGCAAGCACGGCGTGACGGGGCAGACGAGCACGACGCGCACCACGCCCCTGGGCCGCGGGCCGCTGGTCACCCGCGCCGGCGCGACGCACAAGATCGATCGGCTGACGAAGGTGCTGGAGTTCCAGGCGGACCCGGACGTGGTTGCGCTGGTGCTGGCCGATCTGGAGCAGAACCCGCTGGTGACGACGATCTCGAACGTCCAGATCCGCCAGGGCGAGGGGCGCGATCGCAGCGCCAAAGTCGTGAGCGCCTCGATCACGGTGGAGTCGTGGCTGCTCGCCCGGAAGGAGCGCACCCGATGAGCGACCCGCGCAGCGAACTCGCCGAGGCACGCGCGTCGTTCGTCGCGCTCCGCCCCATCGGCAAGGCGGCGCTCGCGGCGGCGTGCGCGGCGGTGCTCGTGCTCCTGCTGTTCGTGTGGGACCTCGTGGGCGCGCTCCTGGGACCCTACCCCACGATCCCGCCCGTGGCCGAGGCGGAGCGCCAGTCGGGCGAGCGTTCGACGGCGTTCGGCGGGTACGTCGCGCAGGTGACGGGTCGCTCGCTCTTTCACAACCCCCGCGCGGTGGTCGCCGAGGCGCCGCCGCCCGAACCGGTCGACGAGGGCCCGCGCGAGACGCCCCGCCCGTCGTCGTACGGCGGGCCCGCGCTCGCGGCGATGGTGTTCGACGAAGTGTGGTTCGCGGACGGACAGCGGCTGAAGGTCGGCGACGAGGCCAAGAACGATCTGCGCGTGGTGTCGATCAGCCCGCCGTGGAACGCGAGGATCGAGTGGAAGGGCGTGGAGTTCACGGTCGACCTGTTCAGGCGCGACTCGCTGGTGTTCCGCGATGCGGGCGCACCCGCGGAGGAGCCGTCGTCCGCCGCCGGGGACGAAACGTCTCCCGAACCGGCCCCGGGAGAGACCCCACCGGCCGAACCGGCCCCGGGCGAGACCCCCCCGGCCGAACCGGCCCCGGGCGAGACCCCGCCGGCCGAACCGGCGCCCCCCGCCCCCGAAACGCCGCCCGCGGACGCACCCCGAGAGACGCCGGGAGCGCCGGCGGACACAACGCCTCCCGCGGCACCGAACGCCCGACCGGGCGGCGATCCTGCGCCGACCGGCAACCGTGAACCGAGCGGCGACGCCGCACCGAGCAGCAATCCTGAACCGAGCGCTGGGGACCAGACGTGATGCACCCGACCCGCCTTCGACCGG
The DNA here is from genome assembly GCA_033763975.1 of Planctomycetota bacterium. NCBI lineage: Bacteria > Pseudomonadati > Planctomycetota > Planctomycetota bacterium. The sequence continues at coordinate 133,011 of JANRJM010000008.1, read as the reverse complement.
TGTCCTTGGGCCTGTGCGTGATGCTCGCGACGTGCGGGCTGGCGGTGGGCCAGCCCGCGCCCGACGCCCCGGGCGACGGGGTGCCCGCGGGGCGGCGTCCGCTGACAGGGGAGCCGACGGTGCTCGCCTTCAAGCAGGTGCCGGTGGAGCGGCTGATCGAGTTCATCGTGCAGGCGACGGGCAAGGTGGTCATCCCGCAGCAGGACATCATGTCGCGGAAGGTGACGGTGATGAACGACCAGCCCATCCCGCGCGAGCAGGCGCTGGACCTGGTCTTCCAGGCGCTGGCGCAGAACGGCGTGGGCGTGGTGGAGTCGCCCACGACGATCACGCTGCGCGACATCGCCGAGATCACGAAACAGGACGTGCCGGTGATCGGGCCCTCGTCGTCCACCCTGTCGCGCACCGACCTGGGCACGCTGGTGCAGAAGGTGTTCGAGCTGCGCCACTCGACGGCGAAGTCGATGGGCGAGATCGTGAAGAACGCCGTGCCGGATACGGCCAAGCTGACGATCGACGAGGAATCCAACCAGGTCGCGGTCATGGGCCCCATCGCGATGGTGCAGCGCATCGAGCGGCTGCTGAACTCGCTGGACCGCCCGAGCGCCGCGGCGCTCCAGGCCGCGACGTTCCAGCTCCGCTTCGCCGACGCCGAGGCGATCAAGGCGAACATCGACGAACTGTTCGGACAGGGCACGTCCGCCAGCAATCGGCGCGGGCAGAACGACCGCCAGCAGCAGCAGCCGGTGTTCCGCTTCCCCGGGCAGGGGGGCGAGACGACGTCCACCGCCTCGACCGACGAGGTCCGCGTGACGGCGAACACGCAGCAGAACTCGGTGACCGTGGTCGCCGATCCGGCGATCCTCGAGCAGATCCGCCGGCAGATCGAGGAGCATTGGGACCGGGCCCTGCCGGAAGAGGCCGTGGTGCCCAAGGTCTACGACCTGCAGCACTCCGACCCGGTGAAGGTGCGCGACCTGCTCGAGGGGCTCTTCGGGCGCGCGTCGGCGACGGCCGGGCGCACCGGCGGGGGCGGGCAGCAGGGCGGGCAGCAGGGCGGGCAGCAGAGCAGCGGGACCTCGCAGGGCGTCGGGCGCCTCGCCGGGCAGTTCTCGTTCCAGGCGATCCCCGACGCGGGGCGCCTCGTCGTCGTCGCCAAGAGCATCGACAACATCGCGGTGATCGACAAGATCATCGAGGACCTCGACCAGCCGCAGACGGCCGGCCTCCCCGCGATCATCGAGCTCAAGCACGCGTCGGCCGAGGACGTGGCCGAGCAGCTCAACGCGCTGCTGGCGCAGGACGGCACGCTGGCGCAGATCCGCCGGTCGGCGACCGGGCTCTCGGCCGAGTCGTCGAACATCAGCCCGTTCTCCGACACCGCCGCCACGACGACCACCGCCGCCACCGACGCCGAGAACAACCCCGAGATCCTCTCGTTCTGGTGGCAGCGCTCGCGCACGCCCACCGACCGGCGCGCCAGTTCGAACCTGATCGGACAACTGCGCATCGTGCCGGTGTGGCGACAGAACGCGCTCATGGTCGCCGCCCCGCCCGAGTACAAGGAGTCCATCGTCAACCTCGTCTCGATGCTCGACAAGCCCGGGCGCCAGGTGCTCGTGGCGGCGGTCGTCGTCGAGACCTCCGCCGAGGACGCGCTGCAGCTGGGCCTGCGCTGGAGCAGCCAGCAGATCAACCCGACCAACGCCGACAACTCGGTCTCGATCGGCGGCTCGGCCTCGGGCGAGCGGAACAACTGGGCGACCTCGCTCTTCGACACCTCGGTCCTGAACGCGAACGTGAACCTCAACCTGCTGCTGCAGGCCCTGGCGCAGAAGCAGACCGTGAACATCCTGAGCGAGCCCAAGGTCTTCACCGCCGACAACCAGGAGGCCGAGTTCTTCGACGGGCAGGACGTGCTCGTGCCGACGGCGTCGCAGACCTCGGACACCGGGGCCGTCACGCAGACGTTTGACTACCGCGCCGTGGGCATCCAGCTCCGTGCCCGCCCCCGCATCACGGTGCAGGGCGACGTCGATCTGCGCGTGAACCTGCAGGTGTCGTCGATCGCGCCCGGGCAGGGCTCCAACGGCGGGTTCATCTTCGACCGTCGCCAGACGACCACGCAGCTCATCGTGCGCGACCGTCAGACCGTGGTCATCTCGGGCATCATGCGCCGGCAGGATTCGAACATCCTCCGCAAGGTGCCGATCCTCGGCGACATCCCGATCCTCGGGTGGATCTTCCGCAGCCGCGAGAAGGCCGCCGTCACCACCGAACTGCTCGTGTTCATCACGCCCATCGTCGTGAACAACACCGACGCGGCGAGCATGGACCCCGTGAACGAGCCCTACCGCGATCGCCTGCGCAACCTGCGACAGACCATCCAGGGCGAGGCCCCCGCCCCGCCCACCGAGCAGCCGCCCGAGCCGGACGCGGGGCCCCAGTGACGCCCGCGCGGCCCATCCTGCTCGCCGCGCTGTGCGCGACGCTCGCGCTCGCCTCCTGCGTCACCGAACGCACGGACACGGGTCGGGGCGTGCGCGTCAAGCCCGGGACGGGCGCAGGCGGCCCCGCCGGCGTCGGCAGCGCCGCCGGACCGGCGGCGCCGTCGTTGGACGGGCCCGTGGCGCGCCCGGCGCGGGGCGTTACGACGAACGCCGCCGTGGGCGTGACGTTCGTGCCCCTGGGCGCAATCGCCTACGACGGGCAAGCACTGCCGGTGGTGTCGCCCGACGGGCGGTTCCTGGCGGTGCAGCAGGGCGAGGCCCCGGCGTGGAACGCGATCCTCGCCGAGGACGGCGCCACCGTGCCCGCGGGCACCACCATCGTGGTGTACGACATCTCCGGGAACGCGGCCCGACGGCTGGAGAGCCCCGCGCTCCCGCCGGGCGTGCTGCTCGGGCGCGGGGCCGACCGGGAGGGATTCCTGATCGAGAGCCCGCGCGAGAACGGCGCTCGGTGGATCGGCCGCGCAAACTGGGTGACGGGCGAACCCACGTGGCTGGCGCACGATGATCGCGTTTCGGCGCACGCGGTGCTCGCGCCGGACGGCGCGCTGCTCTTTACCCGGCGGGATGTCGGCGCGTCGCGGGCCGTGCTCGTCCGCCGCGCGCCGAGCGGGCAGGAGCGCGAGACTGCCCCCGCGGATGGCACGTATGTCGCGCCGCTCGCGGGCAACGACCCGCGCACGGTGTTCGCGCTGCGGCGTGTGGCGCAGGGGCTGGCCATCGACGTGCTGCGGGCGCGGGGCGACGAGTTCGAGCGCACGCCCGTGTCGCGCCTGCTGCACACGTCCGACGACCCCACGCTCGCACATCAGGTGGCGCTGAGCGTGCCGAGCGCGTCCACGCCGGCGCCCGGGGCCGCGGGTGCGGACGGCGCTCTGGTGATCCTCAACCCGTCGCGCGCCCGCATGAGCCTGTGGGACGGCGCGTCGGGCTCGCTCGAGACGCTCGCGCCCGGCACCATCGCGGCGGCCCGCAGCCCGGACCCCAACTCGCCCGGCTACTTCTGCACCACCCGCGACGGCCTGGTCTTCGTCTCCAAGGTCGGCACCGCCGGGCCCACCGGCGCCCCCGTCGTCGTGATCGACACGCCCTACGTCCCCCGCACGGTCTGGAGCGCCCCGCCCCAACTCGTGCTCTTCGGCCCGTCGAAGGACTCGCCCGACCAGATCGAGATCGTCCGCATGCTGCTGACCGCCCCCGCGCCGCAGTAGCAGGCCCACTACCCTCGCGGGTTGTGAACACGGCACGGGGCGATCTCCTCCAGCGCATCAACGCCTGCATGGTCCGCGATGCGGCGCGACTCCGCGCCCGCCTCGCGGCCATCGCGAAGAACCGAGTCCCCGCCGCGATCGCTGACTTCTACGCGACGCTCGAGCGCTGCGAGGCCCGGGCTTCCGAGCGCGCGCGACGCGTCCCTGCGCTGCACTTTCCCGAAGACCTGCCCGTGTCGCGCCGGCGCGAGGAGATCGCCGCGGCCGTGCAGGCGCACCAGGTCGTCGTCGTGTGCGGCGAAACGGGCTCGGGCAAGACCACGCAGTTGCCGAAGATCTGCCTCGAACTCGGGCGGGGCGTGCGCGGGCAGATCGGGCACACCCAGCCCCGGCGCATCGCCGCACGCAGCGTGGCGGCACGCCTCGCCGAGGAAGTCGGCTCGCGCCCGGGCGACCTCGTCGGGTACAAGGTCCGCTTCGGCGATCACGCCGGCCCGGGCGCGCTCGTCAAGGTCATGACCGACGGCGTGCTGCTCGCGGAAGTGACCGGCGACCGCCTGCTGCAGGCGTACGACACGATCATCGTCGACGAGGCGCACGAACGCTCGCTCAACATCGACTTCCTGCTCGGCTACCTCCGCACGCTGCTGAGCCGGCGCCCGGACCTCAAGGTGATCATCACCTCCGCGACGATCGATCCCGAGCGCTTCAGCCGGCACTTCGGCGATGCGCCGATCATCCGCGTGGAGGGGCGAACCTACCCGGTGGAGGTGCTGTACAGGCCGCCGCACGAGGAGGGGCTCGACGAGCGCGACGAGGAGATGCAGGTCGAGATCGTGCGCGCCATCGACGAAGCGGCGTCGTACGGCCCCGGCGACGTGCTCGTCTTCCTCTCCGGCGAGCGAGAGATCCGCGAGACGGCCGAATCGCTCGAGAAGCACCGGTTCCCGGGGGGCGGGCCCACCGAGGTGCTCCCGCTCTTCGCACGACTCTCGGCCGAGGAGCAACTGCGGGTCTTCCGCCCGCACGAGGGGCGCCGGATCGTGCTCTCGACGAACGTCGCGGAGACATCGCTCACGGTGCCGGGCATCCGAAGCGTGGTCGATACCGGGGTCGCGCGCATCAGCCGCTACTCGCCCCGCACGAAGGTGCAGCGCCTCGAGGTCGAGGCGGTCTCCCGCGCGAGCGCCGACCAGCGCCTCGGGCGGTGCGGGCGCCTGGGCCCGGGCGTGTGCGTGCGTCTGTACAGCGAGGACGACTACGCGGCGCGTCCGCAGTTCACCGACCCCGAGATCCTGCGGACGAACCTCGCGAGCGTGATCCTGCAGATGCTCTCGCTGGGCCTGGGCTCCATCGACGAGTTCCCGTTCATCGATCCGCCCGATTCGCGCATGATCAAGGACGGGTACGAGACGCTCGCGGAGATCGGCGCCGTCGACGCCGACAAGAAGATCACGCCGCTCGGGCGAGAACTCTCGCGCCTGCCGATCGACCCGCGCTTCGGGCGGATGCTGCTGGCGGCCCGCGACGAGCCCGGCTGCTGCCTGGCGGACGTGCTCGTCATCGTGGCCGGGCTCTCGGTGCAGGACCCGCGCGAGCGACCCCTGGAGAAGCAGGCGCAGGCCGACGAGGCGCACGGGGCCTTCCGCGACGCGACGTCGGACTTCCTGTCGATGCTGCGCCTGTGGGACTGGTACCACGAGCGCGCGGGCGTGCTGACGTCGGGCAAGCTCCGGCGCGCGTGCCGCGATTCGTTCGTGTCGTTCGTGCGTCTGCGCGAGTGGGAGGACATCCACCGGCAACTGGTCGAGCTGCTCGTCGAGGCGCACGAGGCGCCGCGCGGCCGGCGCGACTGGGAGAAGCACCCGCCCCTCCCGCCCGCCCCGCAGGGCACCGAGAAGCCCGACGCCGCCACGAAGCGCCGCGTGGAGGCGATCCACCGCGCGCTGCTCTCGGGCCTGCTGTCGAACGTCGGGCTCAAGGGCGAGTCCGGCGAGTATTCCGGCGTGCGCGGGCTGAAGTTCTCGATTTTTCCCGGCTCGGCGCTGTTCAAGAACGGCCCGCGCTGGATCATGGGCGCCGAGCTCGTCCGCACCGCGCGCCTGTACGCGCGGGCGTGCGCGCCCACCGACCCGGCCTCGATCGAGCACGCCGCGGCGCACCTGGTATCGAAGTCGCACAGCGATCCGCACTGGGACGCGCGCAGCGGGCGGGTGATGGCCTTCGAGCGGGTGTCGCTCTTCGGGCTCGACCTGGTCGTGCGCCGGCGCGTGCACTACGCGCCGGTGAACCTGCCCGTGGCGCGCGAGATCTTCATCCGCGATGCGCTTGTCGAGGGCGCGATGCTCACCGACGCGCCGTTCTTCGACCACAACCACGGGCTTGTGCGCCAGGTGCGCGACATGGAGGCCCGGTCGCGCCGCGCGCACCTGCTGGCCGACCCCATCCGCCGGTTCGAGTTCTACGACCAGCGCCTGCCGCCGACGGTCGCGAGCGCGCACGACCTCAACGAGTGGCTGCGGACGCGCAAGGGCGCGGACCGCGACGTGCTGCACATGTCCGTCGAGCACGTCTTGGAGCCCGGGGCGGCGTTGCCGCGACGCGACGACTTCCCCGACGCGCTCGAGTTCGGCTCGGCGATCCTGCCGCTCGAGTACCGCCTCGAGCCCGGACAGCCCACGGACGGCGTGACGATCCGCGTGCCCCTGGAGGCGATCACCAGCATCTCGTCCGAGCGCCTGCACTGGCTCGTGCCCGGGCACCTGCGCGAGAAGGTCGAGACGCTCCTCAAGGGGCTGCTGAAGGACGTCCGCCGGCTGCTGCCCCCGGCGGGCGAGGCGGCGGACGCCTGCCTCCCCCTGCTGACGTTCGGCGAAGGATCGCTCTTCGAGCAGCTGCGCCGCGCGGTGCGCACCAGGTTCGGGGTCGATGTTCCGCGCGATGCGCTCGAGCGCGCGCCCCTGCCCGACTTCCTGCGCATGCGGGTCGAGGTGATCGACGCCGACGGGCGGGTTCTCGCGGCCGACCGCGACCTGGGGCAGATCAGGGCGGCCCTCGCGTCGTTCATGCGCGCGCAGGCCGTCGGGGAGATCGCGCGCGGCGCGGAGGCCTTCAACCGCGACGGGCTCACGACCTGGGACTTCGGCGACCTGCCCGAACGCGTCGAGATCGAGCGCTACGGCACGATCTTCGTGGCCTACCCCGGGCTGGTCGATCGCCTCACGAGCGTCTCGCTCCGCCTGTTCGACCACGCCGAGAACGCCGCCCGCGAGTCGCGCGCCGGGCTCCGCCGTCTCTTCATGCTCGACGCCGAGGGCGAGGTCCGGCGCGCCACGCACCGGCACCCGGACGTCGAACGCCTGTCGGCGCTCGCGGCGATCCTCGGCGACCCGCGCGTCTTCCGGGCGGCGTTCAACGAACTCGTCGTCGAGCGGGCGCTCGGCTCCACGCAGCGCCTCCCGCGCACGAAGGACGAGTTCACCGGCGCGTCGCGCCGGGCGGTCTCGAACCTCGGCGCGTCCGTGCGCGAGTGCGCGGACGCGTGCGAACTCGTGCTGCGCGGCGCGCAGGCGGTCCTGTCGCGCCTGTCGGGGCGGGTCCCCGCCGCGTGGAGCGAGAGCGTCGAGGACATGCGCGGGCAGCTCGCCGCGATGCTGCCCCCGAACTTCCCCATCGCAACCCCTTGGGACTCCCTCCGCCACCTGCCCCGCTACCTGGCGGCGATCGACCTGCGACTCCAGCGCCTCGCGGGGCAGGGCGTCGCGCGAGACATCCAGCGCATGCGCGAGGTGATGCCCATCTGGCGCGGCTATCTCGAGCTCACCAAGCGCGAGCGCGAGCTCGGGCTCGATCCCGCCCGCGTGCGCGAGTTCCGCTGGCTCGTAGAGGAACTGCGCGTCTCGCTCTTCGCGCAGGAACTCCGCACGCCCGTGCCCGTCTCGGTGCGGCGCCTGCACGAGGCGTGGGAGGCGATCGTCAAGGTCTGACCCCACGGGCCCCGGCGCGGGGCGCCAACAATCCCGTTCCCGTGGTCCAGGTCATCGTGATTGCCCTCTTCGTCGCCCTGCACGTCCATGACGACGCGCTGGTCGATGCGCACACGCAGCCCGTCGCGCCCTGGATCGTCCTCGCGGCGCTCGGCGCGCTCTGGGCGACGCTCCAGGGCGTCGCGTGGCGGAGCGCCCGGCGCATGGACCGGCACGGCAGCGTGCGGGCGGCGTTCTTCGCGCAGCGCGTCCACGCCGTCGCCCGCCTCCTGGCCGGTGCCGCGCTTGTCGGCGCGATCGTCGCGGGCGGGTGGCCAGAGGCCGTGCGCGCCCGCGTCGGCGATCTCATCGCGATCGACGAGATCCTCATCGTGTCGCCGATGTTCGCGTTCCTGCTGGCGGCGTGGTGGACGATCGAGCCCGTCGAGCGACGGCTGAAGGAGGCCGTCCTCTGGCGCCACCTCCACACCGGTGCGACGCTGTACCCGCCGATGGCGCGCGGGCTCTTCGTGTGGCATCAGATGCGACACTCCGCGCTGCTGGTGCTCGTGCCCCTCACGCTCGTGTCGGCGTGGCAGGAGACGGTGCAGGTCGCGGCGTCGCGCATGGCGGGACGCCTGCCGGGGTGGGCCTTCGAGGCGGCGGCCTGGCTGGGCGTGGGCGTGGTGCTGGTCGTGACGCCCGCGATCGTCCGCGTGCTGTGGGACACCGTGCCGATCTCGGCCGGCGAGCTGCGCGACCAGGCGGTGGGAGTGTGCCGCCGATTCGGCGTGCGCGTGCGGGGCCCGCTGCTGTGGCGCACGCACGGGTCGGTCGCCAACGCCGCGGTGCTCGGCGTGCTGTACCCCTTCCGGTACATGCTGTTCACCGACGCGCTGCTGGAAGGCCTGACGCGCGAGCAGGTCGAGGGCGTGGTGGCGCACGAGGTGGCGCACGTGAAGCTCAACCACATGATCTGGCTCGCGCTGTCGCTGTTCGCGACGACGTTCGCGGCGGGGTGGGCGCTGTGGGGCCTAGAGATGCTGCTGCGCCCGGCGGACCCACGCGCGTACGACGGGCCGCTCTCGCTGGGCGTGCTCGCGCTCGCCGGGCTCGTGTTCGGGTTCGTCAGCCGCCGGTTCGAACGCCAGGCCGACGCCTTCGGGGCGCTGCACCTGTCGGGCGACGCGCCGGTCGTGACGCCCGAGGCCGGGCGGGCCATGGGCAGCGCGCTCGAGGGCGTGGCCAGCCTGAACGCGATCCCCCCGGACCGGTTCTCGTTCCGGCACGGATCCATCGGCGGGCGCATCGCCCACGTGCGCGGGCTGGTGGGCCTGCCGCGCGGCTCGCTGCCGATCGACCGCACCGTGCGCCGCATTAAACTGGCGACGGGCATCGTCATCGCGGGGACGGTCCTCGCGTACGCTGCGATGCACCTGCTGGAGCACGCCGCATGACCCTCTCGACCGCCGAACATGATCTCTCGCGGCGTGCGGCGCAGCGGAGCGCGTCCATGCTCGCCGACCTGCGCTCGCTGGTCGCGATCCCCACGGGGATGCACCACGCGCCCGGCCTGGACGACACCCGCGCGTGGTTCGAATCGCGCCTGCGGGCGCTCGGCGCGGCCATCGAGCATGTGCCCGGCGATTCGCGCCCGGCGTGGATCGAGCGGGCGGGAGCGAACTCGAGCGCGCCGCCCACCGCCGTCTGCCGGCGTCCCGACGACCGCGCCCCGGGCATGCGCATCCTGCTCAGCGGGCACCTCGACACCGTGCACGACCCGCGCGGGCCATTCCGGGAGTTGACCCTGAGCGCCGACGGGCGGACGGGCTTCGGGCCGGGCTGCGCCGACATGAAGGGCGGGCTCGTCGTGGCGCTGCACGCGCTCGAGGTGCTGCACGAGGCCGGCGTGCCGATATCCTGGTCCTTCGTCCTGAACTCCGATGAGGAGGTCGGGTCGTACTGCTCGGACCGCGCGCTGCGCGCCGAGGCCGCTCGGCACGACGTCGGGCTTGTCTTCGAGCCCGCCCTCCCCGACGGGGGCCTGGTGGTCGAGCGTCCGGGCAGCGGGCAGTTCTACATCGAGACCGGCGGCGTGGCGGCCCACGTCGGGCGCGACTTCCGCAAGGGCGTGTCCGCGATCGTCTCGATGGCCGAGTGCGTCCGCGCCGTGCACGACCTCGTCGACGTCGATCGGGGCAAGATCGCGAGCATCGGCGTGATCGAGGGCGGCGTCGCCACGAACATCGTGCCGGACAGTTGCCACGCGTGGGGAAACGTCCGGTTCAAGAACGCGGAGATCGAGGCCGAACTCGCCTCGGGGCTCGATGATCTTGCCCGCCCGAACGCCGTCGCGAGCGTGCGCGTGGAGCGTTCGTTCAATCGCCCGTCAAAGCCCGCGACGCCCGGGACGATGACCCTGGCCGAAATGGCCCGCGACGTTGCGCAAGGCTTAGGGCAGCAACTCCCCTTCGGGTCTACCGGGGGCGTGTGCGACGGGAACACCCTGCAGGCCGCGGGACTCCCGACGATCGACACGCTGGGCGTGCGGGGCGGTGGGCTGCACACGACCGACGAATGGATCGAGGTCGCGAGCCTGGTGGAACGCTGCCAGCTCGCGTCGGTGCTGCTGGCCCGCCTGGCGTCCCGGGGCGGGCCGACGCGCATGGCCTGAAGCGCGTCGGGGCCCGTCGGGCGCTCCCGCAGCGGCGGCTGGAATCGGCGTAGCGTTTGCTCGTCCGTGCCGATAGAGAACGGACCATTCCGGAGTTCCGCATGCACGCCCCCGCCGCCCACGCCGCCCCGCCCGCTTCCACCACGCAGGCATCGCAACTGCGCCACAGCTCCGCGGTGCGTGCGGCGATCGACGCGATCGTCGCCGAGGTGCGCCGGCAGTCGGCCTTGCTCACCGGCGAACGCCCGCCCAACCCTGGCCTGCGCCAGTCGTACGACGAGCTGCTCCAGACCGCGGCCGACGTCCGCGGACGCGCGCTGCTCTACCCCTGCGTCGGCTCCGGGCTCGGCAACGGCCCGCTGGTCGAACTCGCCGACGGGTCGGTGAAGTGGGACATGATCTGCGGCATCGGCGTGCACTTCTTCGGGCATTCCGACGCCGACCTCGTCGGGCAGGCCCTCGCCGCCGGGCTCGACGACGTCGTGAAGCACGGCAATCTCCTGTCGAACGCCGAGGCGTTCACGTTCGCGCAGACGCTGCTCTCGCTCGCGAAGCGCGCCAGCCGCCTGAAGTACTCGTACCTCGCCACGAGCGGCGCGATGGCGAACGAGAACGCTCTGAAGGTGTGCATGCAGAAGCGCGGAGGGGCCCCGCGCGTCCTGGCGTTCCAGGACTGCTTCATGGGGCGGTCGATCACGATGGCGCAGATCGGCGACACGCCGGACTATCGCCAGGGCCTCCCGCTCAGCACGCTCGTGGACTACATGCCCTTCTACGACGCCGTCGCCGCCGAGCGCATGGGCGCCACGCGGTTCATCGACATGAGCGTGAAGCACCTGGAGCAGTACCTGCACCGCTACCCCGGGCAGCACGCGTGCTTCATCTTTGAGCTCGTGCAGGGCGAGGGCGGGTTCAACGTGGGGAATCGCGACTTCTTCAAGGCGCTCATGGACGTCTGCCGCGCCCACCAGGTGCCCATCTGGGACGACGAGATCCAGACCTTCGGACGCACGCCCCGGATGTTCGCGTACGAGCTCTTCGACCTGGGCGAGTACGTCGACGTCTTCTGCGTCGGCAAGATGACGCAGGCGTGCGCGACGCTCTTCACCGAGGAGTTCAACCCCAAGGCCGGGCTGCTCTCGGGCACGTTCACCGGCGAGGGTGTCTCGTTCCGCGTCGGCACGCGCGTTCTGGAACGCCTGCGCGACGGCCCGTTCTACGGCGACTCAGGCGAGTTCGCGCGCCACCACGACACCTTCCGCCGCCTCTCGCGCGAGCTCATCGCGCGACGCCCCGAATGGTTCCCGCCCGTCCCCGCGCTGGGCGGCGGGGGCGACGCGCTCGCCGGCGGCACGGGCGGCATGATGCGCCTCACGCCCTTCGGGGGCGACAAGGCCAGGATCAACGCCGCCTGCCGCGCGTGCTTCGACGAGGGGCTCATCCTGTTCTACTGCGGGCACGGCCCGTACCACCTGCGCATGCTCCCGCCGCTCCCCGTCATGCGCGAGGAGCACTGGTCCCGCGTCTTCGGCTGCCTCGAGCGCGGCTTGGCGAAGGTGGCGGTGTAGGCGAAAGCGTCCGGACCCCTCGGGTTCCGTGGCGGCACCGGTTGCTAGGATGGCTCGGCGGGCGCGGTCCCGAGTTCTTGGGTGTTCCCGCACAAAACACGAACCAGTGGGGGCGCATGTTCCTCGTCCGTCGATCGAAGCCAGACGACGTTTCGACGCTGGTGAAACTGGCGAAGATGGTGTATTTCGTCAACCTGCCGCCGAACGAGCCGATCATCCAGGCGAAGATCGAGCAGTCGACGCGGTGTTTCCGCAAGGCCGCCGGCGTGCCGGTGGAAGCCGCCCACGGGCGGCGTCGGCGCTCGCACCGTTCGGGCGCCGGCTGGGCCGATGCGGGCGACGACTCCGAGCTGTTCATGCTCACGATCGAGGACACGCACACGCGGGGCGTGATCGGCACGTCGCAGGTGCGCGCCCACCAGGGCGGCCCGGGCAACCCGAACTGGACGTTCAAAATCTCCGAGAAGGCCTTCCGCTCCGAGCGCCTCGGCTGGGGCAGCACGCACAAGGTCGGGCAGTTGTACGGCGATGAATCCGGCCCCACCGAGATCGGCGGGCTCATCATCCAGCCGTCCTATCGCGGGCACCCCGCGCGCCCGGGCCGCCTGCTGTCGTTCGCACGCTTCCACTGGATGGCCCTGCATCGGGCCGCGTTCGCCGACCGCGTGCTGGCCGAGATGATGGGCCCGGTGTCCGAAGAGGGCGACAACGTCTTCTGGGACCACTTCGGGCGCAAGTTCATCCCGGTGCGCTTCGGCGAGGCCGACCGGTTCTGCCAGCACAACCGGGGGTTCATCTCCGATCTGCTGCCGAAAGAGGAGATCTACCTGTCGCTGTTCCCGCTGGAAGTGCAGAACCAGATCGGCGTCGTCGGGCGCGACACGCTGCCGGCGCTGCGGCTGCTCGAGAGCCTGGGGTTCCGCAACCGCGGGTTCGTCGATCCGTTCGACGGCGGGCCGCACCTCGACGCGCCGACCGATGACATCCCGCTCGTGCGTGAGACGCGCCGCCTGACGGCCGGCAAGGCCGCCGACGCCCCGCGACGCACCGCCCGCGGGATCGTGAGCAGCCTCGACAAGGACGGCGAGTTCCGCTGCACCGAAGACTGGGTCGAACTCACCGACGACGGCGTGCGCCTGAGCGCCGAGGCGATGGACCTGCTCCGCGTGAAGGCGGGCGCCGAGATCGGCGTGACGCCCCTCAAGGGCATCGTGCCCGACGAACTCCCGCACGAGGGCGCGGGCGCGCAGACGCCCGTGCGACCCGCCCGCGCGAAGGCGACGCGCGCGAAGGCGTCGACCGCACGCGCGGGGCGCACCGCGAGGCCCGGCGCGAGGACGCGGGCGTGACGATCGCGTGGCACCAGCCGGCCGACCTGCTCGGCGGGGCGTGGATCGAGCACCCGCCGGACGGGCTGACGTCGTGCAACCCCGCCCGCCCGCACGAGGCGGTGTGGCGCGGGTCGAGCAGCGTGGCGCACGTCGATCGCGCGGTGGAATCGGCGCGCGGGGCGTTCGCCGAATGGAGCGCCTGGACGCACGAGCGCCGCGCGGGCGTGCTGCGCCGGTTCGGCGCGCTGGCGCGCGAGCACGAGGCCGCGCTGGCCGACGCCATCCGCGACGAGGTCGGCAAGGTTGCGTGGGACGCGAAGGCCGAGGCGCAGCTCATCGCGCAGAAGGTGGACATCACGCTCGACGACTCGGCGCACGCGGGGCTGGCGCGCGTCCGCGGGTTTGAGCTCGCGCTCGCCCCGGGGCGCGTCGGGCGATGCTGGTTCCGCCCGCACGGCGTGATGGCGGTGGTGGGGCCGTTCAACTTTCCCGCGCACCTGCCCAACGGGCACATCGTGCCCGCGCTGCTCATGGGCAACACGGTGGTGTTCAAGCCCTCCGACAAGGCCCCGCTCGTGGGGCAGATGCTCGCGACGCTGCTCCACGCCGCGCTCTGCGAGGCCGGCGCGCCCCGGGGCGTGCTCAACCTCGTGCAGGGCGGCGCCGACGTCGCGTCGCGCATCGTGGCGCACGAGCACATCGACGGCGTGCTCTTCACCGGGTCGTGGCCCGTCGGCCGGCGCATCATGCAGGCGAACCTTGACCGCCCGGGGCGCATCCTCGCGCTCGAGATGGGCGGCAACAACGCGGTCGTCGTCCTCGACGACGCCGACCTTGCCCGGGCCGCGTCCGAGATCGTGCGGTCCGCGTTCATCTCCGCCGGGCAGCGCTGCACGTGCGCGCGCCGCGTGATCGTGCAGCGGGGCGCGGCGGACCGCCTCATCCCCGCCATCTGCCGGGGTGCGTCGCGCCTCATCATCGGCGACCCCGGGGCGTCACACCCGGTCTTCATCGGCCCGCTCATCTCGCGCGAATCGCGCGACCACGTGCTGCGCCAGGTCGCGGACCTGACCCGCGCGGGCGGGTCGCTGCTCGTCGAGCCCCGCCCCGTCGAGAGCGACGCCGGCGGGTTCTTCCTGTCACCGGGCGTCATGCGCGTCGAACGCTTCGAGCGCGACGGCGCGACGGCCCCCGACGGGAAGATCCGTTCGCCGGGGTCCGATGTCGAGGTGTTCGGCCCGTTCCTGCGCGTGTGCGTCGTCCAGACCGAGGACGAGGCGATCGAGCAGGCCAACGCGACCGACTTCGGGCTCGCCGCGTCGATCTTCACGCGCCGCCCCGACGCCGCGGCACGCTTCCGCGAGCGCGTGCGCGCCGGCTGCGTCAACTGGAACACGGGCACCGCGGGCGCGAGTTCCAAGCTGCCCTTCGGCGGGCTGGGCCTATCCGGTAATCACCGCCCCGCCGGCGCGTTCGCGCTCGACTACTGCGCGTACCCGGTCGCCGGGCTCGACGACGACGCCCCGCTCGCGCCGCCCCCGGGCATGATGTTCGACCCCGCCTGGCTGGAAGCCGACGCGTGAGCCCGCCGGCGCGGCCGGCGCCGGGCCGATCCGCGCCGCGCGTGCGCGGGCTGCTCGTGTGCGTGCTTCTTCTGCTCGCGGTGCTCCCCGCGTGCGCGGGACGGCTCGAGCGCCACGAGTTCGCGCGCGTCTCGATGGGCGTGCCGGCCCGCATCGTGCTCTACGCGCCCAACGCGTCCGCGGCCGAGGCGGCGGCGCAGGACGCCTTCGCCGAGATCGCACGCCTCGACGCCATCCTCAGCGACTACCGGCGCGACAGCGTGGTGACGCGCCTAGGCGAGGCATCGGGGCGGCACGCGGTCGATTCGCCCGCGGACCTCATCCACCTCGTCCGCGTGGGCGCGATCGTCTCCGACGCCTCGTCGGGCGCGTTCGACGTGACCGTCGCGCCGTTCGTGCGATTGTGGCGTGCGTCGCGCCGTGATGGCCGACTGCCCGACCATGACCAGCTCGACGCCGCCCGCGCGCTGGTAGATCGGCACGCCGTCCGGCTCCCCGCGGGCGAGTCCGGGCCGGTCATGCTTACCCGTGCCGGCATGGGCCTGGACTTCGGGGGCATCGCCAAGGGATACGCCGCGCAGCGCGCGGTCGAGGTGCTGCGCGAGCGCGGGCACGGGCGCTGCTTGGTCTCGCTCGCCGGCGATGTCGTCGCGGGCTCGCCCCCGCCGGGGCGTGACGGCTGGCACATCGAGATCCGGGGCGAGCGAGCAACGCCGGACGCGCCCGCTGTGGGCACGCTCGTGCTCGCCAACGCGGCCGTGTCGACGTCGGGCGATGCCGAGCAGTTTGTCGAGATCGGGCGCGTGCGCTACGCGCACATCGTGGACCCGCGCACGGGGCTGGGCAGCACGCGCCGTGCGCAGGCGACCGTCGTTGCCCCGCGGGGTGAAATCGCCGACGCGATCGCCACCGCCGCGTGCCTGGTGCCCGCCGACGATGTGCCGCCCTTGCTCCGCGCGTGCGGCGGGCGGGCGTGCGTGATCGTCGAGGGCGGCGTCACGCGCGTGATCGACCCGCGCCGCGCCCTGCGATGGAGCGGCCCCGCGCCGGACGCTGCGCCCCCGTCGCGGCGATAGGCCGCCGGCCCTATACGCCCGCGGGCGTCGCCTTGGGTTCGTCCGCGGCGGGTGGCGCGACGCGCAGGCGCTCGAGCAGCGCCTTGGTGAGCCGGATCCCGTCGGCCTCGGAGTGCTTATCGCCCTCGTACTCCACGCCGATGGCGCCGCGATACCCCGCCGCCTTCACGATGCCGAGCATGCGCACGTAGTCGGTGCGGACCTCGTTGCCCTGCGCGTCGAACTCGTGCGACTTGGCGGAGACGCCCTTGGCGAAGGGCATCATGTCGGTGACGCCTTGGTAGCGGTCGTACTCGTAGAAGTTGCCGAAGTCGGGCAGCGTGCCGCAGCGAGGGTGCCCCACGCGATTCATCACGCGCGCGAGCCAGTCGCCGTGGCTCGAGAGCCCCCCGTGGTTCTCGACGATGCAGTTGATGCCCAGCGTGGCGCAGTGCTCGGTGAGGCGGCGCAGGCCGTCGGCCGCGAGCTTCTCCTGCTCCTCGGGCGTTCCCTCGCTCTGGGCGTTGACGCGGATGGAGTGGCACCCGAGCGACTTCGCCGCGTACGCCCACTTGTGGTGGTTCGTGACGGCGGTGGTGCGCTTCGCGTCGTCCGGGTCGCCCAGCGCGCCCTCGCCGTCGCACATGATGAGCAGGCTGGTCACGCCCAGCGAGTCGCAGCGCGACCGCAGGTCCTTGAGGTACGCGTCGTCCCGGGCCTTGTCCTTGAAGAACGCGTTGACGTACTCGACCTGCGTGATCGAGTACTGCTCCTTCGCGATGCGCGGGAAGTCGAGGTTCGTCATCGTGCCCGCGTAGAGCGCACGGTGCAGCGACCATTCGGCGAGCGAGATGGTGAACCAGGGCCCCGGCTGCGCGGCGTGCGTCATCGGCTTGGAACCTTCCGCGGGTTGGGCCGCGCACGCCACGGCACGCGCCGCGACCAGGCCGGCCCCGGTCGCGAGCACGCCCCCCAGGAAGGCGCGGCGCGAGGGCTGTTCCGCCCGCGCGTCCGATGACGGGGCGGGGGTGATGTGAGAGGGGACGTGCGGCACGGTCATTCCAGCTCCTTGATCAGGATGTTCGCGAACTCGATCGGCGAGCCGTGCGACTGCAGCGCGATCGGCCCCTCGCGCGCCACGCCCGGCAGCAGCGCGTTCTCGATCACCGTCTCGCCGTTGAGCACCACCGTCAGCCGGTCGCCCTTCATGGTGATGACGAAGCGGTTCCACTCGCCGATCGGGCGGTCGGCCTTCCGGCGGGGCGTGACGCCCGCGCGGACGTCCGCGGGCAGCGACGCGTCGGTGCGGTACCCGTACACCTCGCCCGACCCGATGCCCCAGCACCACATGTTCACCTGGCTCTTCGACGACCCGCGCAGGTAGATGCCGCTGTCGCCCGCGTCCTTCACGGTCTCCATCACGCTCTTGCCGTCGGCGTCCTTCTGCTCCTCGCCGCTCGGCAGGATCACCGGGCGGAGCGTGTCGGCGGGCGGCCCCGACCACCGCCAATCGGCGATGAGCACAAAGTCGCGGTACGCCCGCGCCGACCACAGGTCCGCCCCGCGCCCGTCGTAGGCGATCGTCCAGTCACGCGCCGTGAAGTGCCCCTCGTGCACGGGCTCGAACTTCCACCCGCTGAAGTCCACGCCGTTGTACAGCGGCACGAACCCCTCGCTCGCGTCCGCGACCATCTCCGGCGCGAGCGGCTTGCTCGCGGGCGGCAGTTCCTTGATCCGGATGTTCCGGAAGTCGATCGGCGTGCCCTCCGACTCCAGGCAGATGAACCCCTTGCGCGGCGAGATGTCCTTCCCCCGCGTCACGACCTTCCCGTTCACCGCGAGCGAGATCTCGCCGTTCACGCACTCCACGCGATAGTGGTTCCACTGCGGCGAGGGGCGCATCCGCTTCTCCGTCGGGAACGCGCGGTTGCCCCCCTTGGGCCGCGGCGTCAGCGGCGTCATCGTCGCGCCGTGGATGGGAAAGATGTCCCCGTCGCTCGTCCACCACTCTCCCTCGGAGCCCGTCATCACCTGCACCTCCACGCTCCGCGTGAAGGGCACGCCCCGCGCCGTCAGCGCGTCGGACCACACGAAGAGCCCCGCGTTGCCCTGCGCCCGCAGGTGGCGCCACTCGAGCTCGAGCACGAAGTTCTCGTACATCGTCGTCGTGCGCAGCACGCCCGTCGGCACGCCGCTGCAGCGGATCATCCCGCGCTCCACGCGCCAGGTCGACGGCGCCGTGTTCACGTTCACCCAGCCGTCGAGCGTCGAGCCGTCGAACAGGGGCGTGAACCCCGCCTCGGTCGTGAGGTAGGGCGTGGCGCCCAAATCCTCTGCCGGCGCCCAGCCCTCGGGGGGCGTCTCCCACCCGTCGGACCGGAACGGCGCGACCGGCAGCCCCTCGGCGCTGCGCAGTGTCCCCGCGGGCGAGGTGTCGAACCCGTACCGCACCGCCACCGGCGCGGGCACGCGTGCGCTCCGCACCCGCACCTCGCCGGGCGCGATGACCTGCGCCTCGGCGACGCAGAACACGCGGTCGGCGCCGGCCAGCGCAAAGTCGCCCGACGGCCCCTCGGCCATCCGCACGCCCGCGGAAGGGCCCAGGTCGAAGCGCACCGTGGCGGCGCCGCTCTCGAACGTCGCCCCGCTGAAGCGCGGCGCGTGCGCGACGACGCCCGACACGCCGTACGTGTCGGCAAGCGCGACGCGCGCCAGGCGCTCGCCGACCTCACGCTTCTTGATGGGGTGGATGTCGCGCTCGTCGCCCACGTCGAGCGTCACGACCATGCCGGTGTGGGGCAGGGCGAGCGCGCTCGCCTGCGCCTCGCGCAGCAGCGCCGTCTGCCCCTGGTCCCCCGGATAGTCGAACGGCGCGATCTGCACGAAGTAGAACGGCAGGTCGCCCCGCCCCCAGCGCCCGCGCCAGTCCTCGATCATCGCGGGGAACACCCGCGCGTAGAGCGCCGGGTCGTTGCGGTTTGATTCGCCCTGATACCACAGGAAGCCGCCGATCGCGGTCGGAATCAACGGGTGGACCATCCCGTTGAACAGCGTGCTCGCGGTCGACTGCGAGATCGTCGCGCCCTGGCCGATCGGCGGCAGGTCCGACATCGCCGGGCCCCGGCGCGCCTTCCACGCGCCCGCGAGGGACACGCCCGTCCCGCCGGCCGCGACGCGCATCTGGTCGGGCGTGCCGTGGAAGCCCCCCGGGCCCGCGGTGTCGACGACGCGCACGCCCACTACGTTTCGACCCGCGCGCAGCACGCCCGCGGGGATGGTGTACTGCCGCGCCGAGTTCCAGCGCCCGTCCTCGCGGATTCCCCCGACGTGCACGCCGTTGACGTACACGTCATCGCGATCGTCCACCGGCCCCAGCGAGATGGTCGCCTCGCCCGCGCCGCCGGCCCAGTCGAACGAGCGCCGGAAGTACGCTGCCCCGTCGTGCGACGCGAGCGCGCCCGCGAACAGGGCGGGCAGTTGCACGTCGTCCCACGAGGCGTCGTCGAAGTCCGCCGCCGCCCACGCCTTGCCGGGGCCCGCCCGGTGCGTGTCCAGCCGGTCCCACCACGACGAGCCGAAGGCCGCCATCCGAGCAGCCCGCACGTTGGGGTCCGGGTCCATCGCCTCGACGACGCGGAGATCCTGCGCGTACTCCGAGAAGCCCGCGATGACCTCCCCGCTGGTCCACGCCTGCACCGGCGTCCCGCCCCAGTCGGCCTGGATGATGCCCACCGGCACCCCCAGCGCCTTCTGCACGTCCCGCGCGAAGTAGTACGCCACCGCGCTCACCCCGCCGGCCGTCGCGGGCGTGCACGCCCGCCACCCGTGCTGCGAATCCACATCGGTGCGAGGCCGGGCCGCCACGCGGTTGTCGACCTGCAGCACGCGGATCAGCGGGTGGTCCGCCTGCGCGATCGCCGCGTCGCCGTCCTCGCTGCGCGACAGGGGCCACTCCATGTTCGACTGCCCGGAGCACACCCACACCTCGCCGAGCACGACGTCGGAGATCGTGACGGTCGACGACCCGCTCACCGTGATCGAGAACGGCGTGCCGTCCGCCGCGGGCGTGTCGAGGCGCGCCTGCCAGCGCCCGCGCGCGTCGGCCACCGCCTCGGCGCCCTCGCCGTTCCAGGGCGTGCGCACGCGCACCGTCTCGCCGGGCGTCGCCCAGCCCCAGATCGGCGCCGACGTCTTCTGCTGCAGCACCGCGTGGTCGGTGAACAGGCGCGCGACGCGCACCTGGCCCGCCGCCGACGTCGCGAGCACGCCCGCCACAACCATCCCCGCCCACACGTTCACGGTCCGTTGCGTCATGCCGCCAGTGTACCGGGCGGCGTTCGCCGTGCGCGCTACCCCCGCACTCGCGCCCCATCCACCAGCCGCCAGATCCCGCGCGGGTTGCCGTCCCGCAGTTCCTCCGGGAGCAGCCCCGCGGGCGCGTTCTGGAAGCACACCGGGCGGCACCAGCGCCGGATCGAATACGCCCCGACCGCCGTCGTGTCCGGGCGATTGCACGCCGGGAACGGCCCGGTGTGGTTCATTGCGGGCACCACCTCCACGCCTGTGGGCACGCCGTTGAAGATGAGCCGCCCGACGCGCTCGCGCAGCGCCCCGACGAGCCCGCGCGCTCCCGACCACTCCGCGTCGTCGGCGAAGACCGAGCCGGTGAGCGAGCCGGGCAGCACGCCGACGCCCCGTGCGAAGTCGCGCTCGTGCTCGCAGCGGACCACGATCGTCGACGGCCCGAAGCACTCCTCGCGCAGCGTGGGCTCGTTCAGGAACGCGTCCAGACCCGCTTCGAGCAGCGTCGGCGTGCCGGCCCGCGCCGCGTCGCCTTCGCCGCCTTCGCCGCCCTCGCCGCCCCGTGCCACCACCCGCGCCCCGCCGGCCTGCTGCACGTCCGCCAGCCGCTCCGCGAACAACGACGCCGTCCGGGGTGTCAGCATCGTCACGAGGCCGGCGCTCGCGAAGACTCCGCGGAGCGCCTCGACCACCGCGTCGGCCTGCGGCGTCACGAAGATCAGGCCCGGGCACGTGCACATCTGCCCGCCCGACGCCGTCGCCGACGCGCCGAGCATCGCGCCGATCGCCGCCCCGCGCGATCGCGCCGCCCCGGGCAGCACGAACACCGGGTTCACGCTCCCCATCTCGGCGTAGACCGGGATGGGCTCGGGGCGTTCGCTCGCGGCCCGCGCCAGCGACATCCCGCCCTGCACCGACCCCGTGAACCCGACCGCACGCACCCGCGGATGGCGCACGAGCTCGAGGCCCACCTCGATCGCGCGCTCGCCCGACGCGGGCAGGTACACGAAGAACCCCGGCGGCAAGCCCGCGCGTGCGCACGCGTCCTCAACCACCGCCGCGATCGCCTCGCCCGTGCGTGGCTGAGCGCTGTGCTCCTTCACGATGACCGGGCACCCCGCCGCCAGCGCGCCCGACGTGTCGCCCCCCGCCACGCCGTACGCGAGCGGGAAGTTGCTCGCCCCGAACACGCCGACCGGCCCCAGCGGCAGCAGCATCCGCCGCAGGTCCGGCTTGGGCGTGGGCGTGCGTGCCGGATCGCCGTGGTCGATCGTCGCCTCGACCCACGAGCCCTCGCGGATCAGCGCCGCGAACGCGCGGAGCTGGTTGCTCGTGCGGATCAACTCCGTGCGAACACGCGGCGCGGCGTACGCCGTCTCCTCGCACACCGTACCGACCAACGTCGGGTGCGCGTCGAGCCCGTCCGCCGCGAGGTCGAGCGCCCGCGCTCGCGCGTCGACCGGCGGGGCGGCGTCGAACGCCTCCCACGCGCGCCACGCCGCCCGATCGACCTCGTCCGCCGTCGCCGCGCGCCGCGAGCCCGCTTCGTCCATGAGGTAACCTCCGGGCGCATCGTTCGCCTCCCGCGGGCGAGAGTCGCCGAAGGGCGTGCGGTCTAGAGCGCCTTCAGCACGCCGGTCAGGCGCCGGAGAAACTCCGGCACCGCGTCGCCATCGCCCCCCGGCGCGTCGTGCGCCAGCGAGAGGTACAGCTTCGTGCCCATCGGGTTCACGAACACGCCCGCGCGGAACAGGCCCAGCATCATGGCGCGCGACTTGGCCCGGTCGCCCGCGATCGTGCTGCGATAGTCGAACACCGGCGCGCTCGAGAACACGATCTGCCCCAGCGGGCCGTCGCCGATGACCTGCCCCGCGTGCCCCGTGTCGCGCAGCGCGCGCCGCAGCCCCTCGCGGAACGCCTCGCCCAGCGCGTGCAGGCGCGGGTACGTGTCGGCCCGCCGGTAGACCGCCAGCGCGGCGTTGGCCGCCGCCGTCGACACCGGGTTCCCGCCCAGCGTCGACGCCGTCCACACGTACTCGGCCTCGCCCGCCCGGTCCTCGCGCGCCAGGTCCATGATCTCCGCCCGCCCGACGAACGCGCCGATCGGCATGCCCCCGCCCAGCGCCTTGCCGTACGCCACCATGTCCGCCGGCACGCCGTAGTACGCCTGCGCCCCGCCGAACGCCAGGCGGAAGCCGGTCACGACCTCGTCGAAGACCAGCAGCACGCCGTGCCGATCGCACGCCTCGCGCAGCCCCGCCAGAAAACCCGCCCGCGGCGCGAGGCAACGGTGCAGGGGCTCGACGATCACGCACGCCAGTTCCGACGCGTGCGCCGCGATCGTCGCGCGCGTCGCGTCGAGGTCGTTGTACGGCGCGACGATCGTGTCGCGGAAGTTCACGCCCGCGCTCGACGGCTCGGGCGACGGGAACGCCGTCGTGCCCGAGGGGAACAGGCTCGTCACGCCCTCGTCGTTCGAGCCGTGGTACGCCCCTTCGAACTTGAGCGCGAGCCGCCTGCCTGTGAACGCCCGCGCCAGGCGCAGGGCGTGCATCGTGCCCTCCGTGCCGCTGGCGCAGAACCGCACGCGCCGTTCATCGCCCGCCGGCTGGATCTCCAGCAGCGACTCTGCCAGCGCCAGCGACTCGGTGTTGACGTACGAGAAGTTCGTCCCCAGCGGCGCCCGCTCCCGCACCGCGCTCACCACTTCTTCCCGCGCATGCCCCGGCAGCACCGACCCCCAGCCCATGGAAAAATCGAGCATCTCACGCCCGTCCGCGTCCCACAGCCGACACCCGCGCCCCCGCTCGATCACCCGCACGAGATCCGGCGGCAGGTTGAACTCGCCGTTCGACCCCGCCGGGAAGGCACGCAGCGCCCGCGCGCCGGTGGGCGTGGTCACGTCGTGGTCGGTCAACATCGCGAACCTCGCTCCCGCCCGTGGTCGGCGCAGACATCACGCGCCCGGCACACGAGACGATCCCATCTCGATCGCGCCCGGCGCCCATCGCCGGGCCCGCCCGCACTGTACCAACGGTACCCGCGCCGTCGAGCCCCCAGCGCCGTGCCTCACGCCGCGGGAGCGTCCGTGCGCCGCGCCTCTCGCGCGATCACGCGGTCGATGAAGACGTCCACGAGGGCGCGGTCGTACTTGGTGCCCGCCCCCTGGAGAAGCACCGCGCACGCGCCGTCGGCGGTCATCGCGCTGCGGTAGGGTCGGTGCGTGCGCAGCGCGTCGAACACGTCCGCCTGCTGCACGATCTGCGACACCAGGTGCGGCCGGCGCCCGCGCGCGGGCGTGGGATATCCCGTGCCGTCCAGGTGCATGTGGTGCTCGTACGCGACGATCGGCGAGACGTCGGGAACGCCCGCCTGCCCGAGCAGCACGCGGGCGCCCTCCACCGGGTGCTGCTGCATCAGTTCGCGCTCGTCGGTCGTGAGGGCCGTCCGCTTGCCGAGAATCTGGTGGCGGATCACCCGCTTGCCCACGTCGTGCGTCAGGGCCGCCTGCGTCACGTCGTGCACAAGCCGGGGCGAGAGCCCGCACGCCTCGGCCAGCGCCCCCGCCAGCAGCGCGACGTTCACGGTGTGCACGAAGGTGTACTCGTCGTGCCCCTTGAGGGCCGCCAGTTCCAGCATCGTGCCGTGCGAGTCCGCCACCGCCATGCAGATGCCCGCCGCCACGCGTTCGAGCCCCTGCGCCTCCGCGCCCGCCAGCCCGGGGTCGGCGGGGGCATCATCGCGCACGGCGGCCTTGAGCTCGGCGACGAGGTCTGGCGCGACCGCGCTCCCCGTCGGGGCGGCCTGCAGCCGGTGCGCATGCCCGAGCCGCACGCACGCCGGCGCCGGGCAGACATCGTCCGGGTCGGACAGCGTGCGCACCAGCCATTCGAAATCGGCCCCGTCCAGCCCGTGCTCAAGCCGCACCGACGACGCGCCGCGATCGCGCACGAGGCGGATGACCGCCTGCCCGAGCGACGGGTCGCACTCGACCACGCCCCCGGGCCCGAGCAGGCACGACTCGACGACGTGGAGCGTCAGGCTCCGCTCCGCCGCCAGCCACGTCCCCAGCGCCTCGCGCGCCGCCTCGAAGCGTTCGCGCGCCACGCGATGGTCCGCGCCGTAGAGGCGCCGGGCCGTCACCGCGCCCCCGAGCGCCGCGAAGATCGGCGTCGCCGGGGTGATCATGCCGCCCTCCGCAGCGGGTTTTCCGTCAGCAGCCGCATGATCCGCCCGCCCGGCGAGCGCTTCCAGCGCCGCAGCGACTCGCCCACCCGCCCCCGATCCGCGAACGGACGCAGCGCCGTCGCGATGTAGAGCGCGATGGCCACCTTCCGCTGCGAGAGCGACGTGCTGAGCGCGTCGAGCACGCCCGCCAGCGCCGCGAGCCCCTCGGGCCCGCGCGCCACGAGCGCCCGCACGCATCCCCGCAGGGTCGCGTCCGACGGCAGTGCGCCGGTCAGCGTCCCGCCCAGCAGGCCCGTCAGCACGTCGATCGCGCACGCCTCCGGGTCGCGCTCCAGACGCTGGGCGCCCAGCTCGCGGATTCGGTCGTCCGCGTGCAGCAGCGCGCGGCGCTGCACGCCCGCCGGCCACAGCGCCAGCCGGTTGTCCAGCGTCCGCAGCACCTCCAGCAGCAGGTCCGCGTCGGGCGTGTCGAGCAGCGGCTCGATCACCTCCAGAAGCGTCGCCGCCGGGCACGAGCCCAGCAGCGCCAGCAGCCCCGCGCGCGCGATGGCGTGCTCCCCGCTGCGCGACGCGACCGCCCGCAGCGACGCCGCCGACGCCAGCGACACGCTCCAGCGCACGTGCGGGTGGTCCGGGGCCAGATCGCCCGACGCCACCCGCTCGGCGATGCGCGCGAGCGTGCTCTCCGCCTCGAGCCGGATCACCCGCGCCATCGCCGCCAGCGAGCCGTCGTCGATCCCCAGCCGGTCGACCTGGTCGCGCGCCAGGGCCTCGACCGGCAGCGCCGCCAGCAGTCGCGCCGCGGCGTCCGCCGCCCCCTCGTGCGCTGCGCCGCGCAGCACGCGCGTGTGCGTCGCCACGTCCAGCAGCAGGTCCAGCCGCCCCGCGCCGCGCAGCGCGTCCACGCTGCGCTCCACCACGCGGCAGTGCTGCGCCGTGCGCTCGTCGGCGTACCCCGCCGCGAGCAGGTCCGCCGCGATCTCGCAGCACCGCACCTGCAGCGACAGGGGCTTGACGTCCGGCAGCGCAACGCCCACGCCCACGCCCGTCGCCGCCCGGTCCAGGTTCGCCGAGTAGTCCTCCGGGCAGAACTCGTCCGTCGACCGCGACACCATCAGTTCCGCGAGCGCCGCGCCGATCGTGGGCAACGCGCTCTCGGCACGCTGCGTCGCCCCCGCCTGCCCGGCGAGGCTCCGGATGAGGCGCAGCGCCGCGGGCGGGGGCGTGTACCCGGGCCGGTCGATCGCCCGGACCGCCGCGACCACGTCCTCAACGGGCAGGCGCGACGCCGCACGCAGCACGCCCGGCGAGTCCATCGAGATGCCCACCGCGAGCAGCGAGCGCCGCAGGTCCGGATTCACCGAGCCCAGCGAGTTCGACAGCCGGTCGAGCCGCTCGCGGGCCATCTCCCCGGGCACGCCCTCCGCGAGCACCTGCATCGCTTCCGTCACATGCGCGCGCTCCGCGTCCGACGCCGCCCCCACGCGCCGCTCGAGGTCGTTCACGGCCTCCGACGCCACCGGGTCCGACGACCTCGACGCGAGCGCCAGGCACAGCGATTGCCAGTCTTGCCCGCCGCCGGCGCCGTCGCCCTGCCCTTCGACGAACGCGAGCGACCGGGCATCAACGCGCAAGAACCGGATCCACTCTTCCCCCGGCGCGGGCGGCGCGTCGGCCCCGTGGGGCGCCGGCAGCGTGCCCAGCCACGCCGCCACCGCCGAAACCTCCGCCTGCGAGGGAGCGCGCGTCGCGCGCACCGCGCCCACGCCCGACGCGTGCAGGACCTTCGCCAGCTCGTGCGTGCACGGGGCCGTCGCGACGTCCTCCCCGTCGCGCGTGAGCGCTTCCGCCGACACCGTCACCGTCCATGGCCAGTCCGCCAGCCCCGCGAGGGCCTGCGCCGCGATGCCGACCCGATCGCGCGCCGCGGCGTGGTCCGCGCCGTACAGCCGCACCGCCTGTGCCGCGGTCGCGAGCGACGCCAGCGCCCCCGCAAGGGCGTTCGGTGTCCCGAGCTGGGCCGACGTTTCTCCCACGTGCCCAGTATCGACCGCAGCGCCCGGCGAACTGTGGGACCGCCCGCCCAAACGCGCTTCGCTGTGCGGCGAGGCGCCGCGGCGCCCGGATACCCGCCCGGGGGGCGCAGGTTCTCAGACCTTCGCGCGGGCGTCGTGCAGCGCGCGGATCCGCTCCGGCAGGCTCAGCAGCCGGATAAACCCGCCCGCGTCCTTCTGGCTGTACACCTCTTCGCCCTCGAAACTCACCATCTTCTCCGCGTACAGCGAGTGCGGGCTGCGCCGGCGGACCGCCGTCGCCACGCCCTTCGACAGACGCACCACCACCTCCCCGTCCACGCGCTGCGCCATCGACGACGCGCACGCCCACAGCGCCTCGCGCAGCGGCGTGAACCACCGCCCGTCGTACACCAGCTCCGCGAACGTCAGCCCCAGGTGCTCGCGGTAGTGCAGCGTCTCGCGGTCCAGCACCAGCTCCTCCAGCGCCCGCAGACCTTCCACGATCACCGTCCCGCCGGGCGTCTCGTACAGCCCGCGGCTCTTCATCCCCACGCGCCGGTTCTCCACCAGGTCCACCCGCCCCACGCCGTGCGCGCCCGCCAGCGTGTTCAGCTCGCCGATGATCCGCCATGCCTCCAGCCGCGTGCCGTTGAGCGCCACCGGCCGCCCGGCCTCGAACGTCAGTGTCACCTCCGCGGGCGCTTCCGGCGCCCGCTTCGGATCGACCGTCAGCATCCACGCGTCCTCGGGCGGCGCGTTCCACGGGTCTTCGATCGCGCCGCCCTCGTGGCTGATGTGCCACAGGTTCCGATCGCGCGAGTAGATCTTCGTCGCGCTCGCGGTGGTGGGGATGTTCCGCTCTTTCAGGTACTCCAGCATCGCCAGGCGCCCCGAGAGCTTCCACGCGTCGTGCCGCCACGGCGCGATGACCTGCATCTCGGGCGCGAGCGCCGCGTACGCGCTCTCGAAGCGCACCTGGTCGTTGCCCTTGCCCGTGCACCCGTGCGCCAGGGCGGTGCACCCCGTGCGCTTCGCCACGTGCACCTGCCCGCGCGCCAGCACCGGGCGGGCGATCGCCGTGCCCAGCAGGTACCGCCCCTCGTAGATCGCCCCCGCGATCATCGTGGGCATGACGAACTCGTCGACGAACTCCTTCTTGAGATCGACGACATGGCACTCCGCCGCGCCCGACTTCCTGGCCTTCTCCTCGACGCCCGCGAGCTCCTCCTCGCCCTGGCCCACGTCGCCCACGACGCAGACGACCTCGGCGCCGGGGATGTTCTCCCGCAGCCAGGGCACGATGCAGGAGGTGTCGAGGCCGCCGGAGTACGCGAGTGCGATGCGAGTGGTCATGGTGGTGGGGATGAAAACAAGTGCGGGTGGACGCGGGGAACCGGCGAACGCGCCGGCACGACGGCCGCATCGTACTCACGACGCCGATCACGCCGGCGTCATCTCGGCGCGAACATGAGCGTCAGCAACGCGTTCTGCGCCCACATCCGGTTCTCCGCCTGGTCGTACACCACCGACGTCGGCGCGTCGATCACCTCGTCCGTCACCTCGAGCCCGCGCTGCGCCGGCAGGCAGTGCATGAACACCGCCGGTGAGGGGCGTCCGCGCGACGCCAGCGCCATCGCCTCCGCGTTCACCTGATACTTCGAGAAGATCTTCCGCCGGCGCGTCACCTCGTCCACGCCCCCCGCCTGGCCCATCGACACCCACACGTCGGTGTACACCGCGTCGTGCCCCTGCACCGCCGCGGGGTCGGTCGTGACGCGAAGCGTCGAGCCTTCCCGCGCCGCGAAGGCCTCGCACTCGCGCACGACGTCGGGCGCGGGGGCGTACCCCGGGGGCGTGATCACCGTCATCGGCACGCCCAGCAGGCACGCCGCGTGCATGAGCGACGCGCACACGTTGTTCCCGTCGCCCAGATAGGCCACGCGCGTCTCGCGCAGCCGCCCCGCGTCGTGCCCCGCGCGCTCCCAGAGCGTGAACAGGTCCGCCAGCGCCTGGCACGGGTGGTACCGATCGGAGAGCGCGTTGATGACCGGGCACGAGGCCGCCTCGGCCATCTCCTCCAGGGCCGTCTGCGCGTACACCCGCGCCACGATGCACTTCACCCAGCGCTCAAGGTTCTTCCCGTAGTCCCGCACCGACTCGCGCGCCCCCAGCCGCTGCGACGCGTGGTCCATGAACACCGGGTGCCCGCCCAGCATCGCGATCCCCACCTCGAACGACATCTTCGTCCGCAGCGAGGGCTTCTCGAACAGCATCGCCACCGCGATCCCGTCGAGCGACCGGCGGAACGGCCCCGGGTCGCGCTTCATCGCCGCCGCCCGCTCGAAGATCCCCCGCACCGCCTCCGCGCGGAAGTTCGCGAGCGTCAGCACATCGCGCCCGCGCAGGTCCGCCGCTGTGGAGATGGGCGCCGAGGTCGTCGCGGGCGCGGGCGGGTGCATCGTCATGGCGCAGATCTCAGCACACTGGGGCGATCGGGTCCGCGTGCCCGGGCGCACACGCGCCCGCGGGGCGGACAGGCCCCAACATTACGAGGCCAGCACCCGCGTGCCGACCCGCCCGCCCGACGCCCACGCTTCCAGCGCGCCCGGGTCGTTCCCCGACAGAATCACCACGGGCGCGCCGACCCGCCGTGCAGCATCCCGGGCGGCCCGCACCTTGGGCACCATGCCCCCCGTCACCACGCCGCCCGCGATCAGCGCGTCGATGCCCGCGCCGTCTACCTCCGGCACCACCTGCCCGCGCTCGTCCAGGATGCCCGGCACGTCGGTGCACAAGACGAGCGCCTCGGCCCCCAGCATCGCCGCCACGCCCGCCGCCGCGTCGTCCGCGTTCACGTTCAGGTACTCGCCCGCCTCGTCCAGCCCGATCGAGCACAGCACCGGCAAAAAGCCCCCGGCGAGCAGGTGCCGCAGCAGGTTGCCCGTCTCCGCCCGACCGTCCACCACCTCGCCCACGCGCCCCGGGTCGAACGTGTACCGGCGCGCCGCGCGCGTCGGCACCGCACCGCCGTCGCCCAGGCACAGCCCCACGCCCCGCGCCCCCGCGCGCGCCAGCGCCCCGACCAGCGACTTGTTGATCCGCCCCGCCAGCACCGCCGCGATCTCCTCCACCTGCTCCGGCGGCGTGATCCGGATCCCCTCGCGCCGTTCGGTCGTGAACCCCAGGCGGTCCAGGTGCCGATCGACGGCCTTGCCCCCGCCGTGCACGAGCACGACGCCCCCGTCGGGCGCGCGCCCCGCGTGCAGCGCGGCGATCGCCCGCCACAGCCCGGGCCCCGAGCGCCGGTCCTCCAGCGTCGTGCCGCCCACCTTGATGACGACGACCCGTCCGCTCACGACGCGCCCCCGCCGCCCGGCGTGCGCCCGCCCGGCAAAAGGCCGTCCGTCTCCGGGAGCCCGAACCGCGCGTTCATGCACTGCACCGCCTGCCCCGACGCTCCCTTCACGAGATTGTCCAGCGCGCTGCACAGCACCGCGTGCCCCCAGCCCTCGTCCACCGCCACCGCGATGTCGCAGAAGTTCGTCCCGCGCACGTCCGCCACGCTCGGCCACACCCCCGCCGGGCACAGGCGCACGAACGCCTCGCGCCCGTACGCCGCGTCAAGACACTCGCGCACGCGCGCCCCCGTCCAGCCCGGCGCCAACTCCACGTGGATCGTCGCGAGGATGCCCCGCTCGTACGCCCCCAGGTGCGGCGTGAACACCGTCGGCACGCCCGCGTACGCGTCGATCTCCGGCTGGTGCCGGTGCGTCAGCACGCCGTACGCCTGCTGGTGCACCTCGCAGAACAGCGAACGCAGCGCCAGCCCGCGCCCCGCCCCGCTCACCCCGCTCGTCGCGTCGATCACCGGGCGTGCCACGCGCCCGTCCGCGCGCGTCGCGATCGCCCCCGCGCGCACCAGCGGCGCCAGCGGCAGGATCGCCGACGTCGGGTAGCACCCCGGCACCGCGACGAGGCTCGCCCCCGCCAGCCGCGGGCGCGTCAGTTCCACCAGCCCGTACACCGTCCGCCCCAGCCACGCCGCGTGCGCGTGCTCGAACCCGTAGTACGTCGGATACAGCGAGGCGTCCGCCAGCCGGAACCCCGCCGACAGGTCCAGCACGACCTTCGTCGCGCCGCTGTCAAGCAGGCGCGGCGCCAGGTCCACGCTCGCCTCGTGGGGCGTCGCAAGGAACACCGCGTCCGGGCGGCACGCCGCGATGTCTTCCACCGTCGTCGCACGCACGGGCAGATCCAGCCGCCCGCGGAACCGGCCGAACGTCTCCGACAGCGCCCGCGCGCCCTCGCCCTCGCGCTTCGCCGAGGCGAACAGCCCCACGATTTCCGCGTGCGGGTGCCCCAGCAGGATGGAGACCAGCTCCGCGCCGCTGTACCCGCCCGCACCCACGATGACCGCCCGGATCGTCACGCGACCGCCTTTCCGTCCGCAATGGGGCAAGCGTAGTTCGTCCACCGGGCGTGTCGGCGACATCAGCCCAAAGCGCGCCGTGCCAAGCCCGTGCCCAGCCCAGCCCGTCTCACGCCCGCGCTATTCCGGCGTCGCCGGCGCATTGCCCACCGCCACGATCGACAGCCCGACGCCCAGCACATCGC
Organism: Planctomycetota bacterium; assembly: GCA_033763975.1. NCBI lineage: Bacteria > Pseudomonadati > Planctomycetota > Planctomycetota bacterium. The sequence goes on along the minus strand of JANRJM010000008.1, from coordinate 101,995 downwards.
GCAGCAGGTCGGCCTTGGCGTCCGCCGCCTCGATGTCGGTCCGCGCGTCGCCCTGGCTTTCGACCTCCAGCGTGACCTCGCCCTTGCCGAATCGCACCCGCACGTCGGCCGCCTGCTGCGCGTGCGCGCGGTCCAGTCCGTCCGCCACGCGCAAGATCCCCGCCAGCCGGCGCACCAAAGCCCGGTCCGGCTCTGACAGCCCCTTGAACCCGTCGTGCTTTGGCTGGGGCGTCGCCCGCCTGTGGTACCGCGCGACCAGCGCGATCAGCTCGATCTCCCGGGGCGTGAACCCGCGCAGGTCGGCGTGGCGGATGATCGTCCGCGAGTGCTTGTGATGCCGCGGGTACTCGACCATGATCCCCACGTCGTGCAGCACCGCCGCCGCCTCGAGCAGCAGGCGCTCGTGCCGTTCGCCCCCCAGCCCGCGGATCAGGTCGCTCTCCTCGCGGAACTGGTCGTACAGGCGCAGCGCCAGGCGCGCCACCTGCTCGCTGTGCGCCCGCTCGTACCCGCAGCGCTGCGCGAACGCCCGCACCCACGCCATGTGGTCGTCGTCCGACGCGTTCAGCGCCGCACGCTCGAACTCGACGAGGTCATCGTCGATCATCCGCAGCATCAGCCCCTCGCGGAACCCGCCCGGGTGCACGTGCACCTGCGACACCCCCAGGTGCGTCATCAGCCGCTCGATCACCGTGAACCCCGCGATCACGATGTCCGCCCGGTCCGACGGCAGCCCCGGCACGCGCAGCCGCTCTTCCAGGTTCACCTCGCGCAGCGACTCGATCATCCCGCGCAGTTGAACCAGGCTCACCGGCCCCAGCGACGCCAGCGCCGGGCTCGCGCGGTCCAGCATCACCCCGCGCGACGCCGCCCCCAGCGTCAGCAGTGTCGTGAACGTGCCGCCGCACCCCACCAGAACGCTCGGGGGCGTCGCCGGCTCGGGCACGCGCCGCGCGATCTGCCGCGCGATGAACCGACGCATGTCCTTGTACTCCCGCCCCGCGCACGCGTCCGCCCCGCCGAACGCCTCCGTCAGCCGCACCGCGCCCAGCGGCATGCTCTGGTTCGCCGTGATCACCTCGTCCCGCGCGAGCACCACCTCCAGGCTGCCGCCGCCGATGTCCACCACCGCCGACGTGCCCCGCGACAGGTCCAGCACTCGCGCCACGCTCCGGAACGTCAGCTTCCCCTCGTCCAGCGCCGACACCATCTCCAGCGCCAGCCCCGTCCGGTCGCGCACCAGCGACACGAAGTCATCCCGGTTGTCCGCCTCGCGCACCGCCGCCGTCGCGAACGCCCGCACCACCGCGCACCCGAGCCCTTCCGCCAGCCCCTTGAACCGCCCGATCGCCTCCACCGATCGCGCCATCGCGTCGGGGGAAAGCCCCCCGCCCCGCGCCAGCCCCTGCGCCAGGCGCGTCATCGCCCGCTCTTCGCCCAGCACCTTCCACGTCCGCTCGTCCGACAGCTCCACGCACAGCAGGCGGATGCTGTTGCTCCCGATGTCGATCACGCCCAGCCGACGCCCCGACAGGAACAGGCTCCGCTGGCTTTCTCCGCCGCCCCCCGGCCGCGGCGCCCCCGCGGTGCTCTCCTCGGGCGTTCCGCCGGGCACGCTCCCCGCGCGAACGGCGCGCCCCGCCCGCGAGTGCGAGCCCCGCCCGTTCAGCGGCCCTTCCTTCGTCGCCATCGCCGTGCTCCCCGACACCACCGTCGCTCCGCGTGGGCCCACCTCGCGCGGCGCGCCGGCCGCCAGCACCAGCGGCCCGGGCGTCTCGACCACCGGGGGCTCCGGCGCGAGCGACCCCAGCGCCCGCTCCACGCCCGACGACCTCCACCACGCCAGCGCCCGCTCGAACCGTCGATCCCGCACCCGCGCGAAGCGGTCGCGCAGCGCCCGCAGGTGCGATGTCCCCTCCGCCTCCGCGCCGCCCGCCATGTCCCGGTCCAGCCGATCGACCAGCGTCGACACGTCGTTCGCCTCGCCGAACACGCGCTGCGCCGCCTCCAATTGCTCGAGCAGCGCACCGGTGCCCGCGGCCCCGGGCATCGCCGGACCCAGCAGCTCCAGCGCATACCGCACCCGCTTCACCGCCAGCCGCAGTTCGTGCACCGCCTCGGGCCCCGACAGGTCCGCACGCGACGCCGCCACGCACCGCTCGGCCAGCGCCCGCGTCCGCGCCCACGCCCGCTGTGCCGCGCCCGATCGCTCGACGGGTGCATCCAACGACTTCACCACCCGGCGCGCCGCCCGCGCGAAGGCACCGCCCCCGCACGCCGCCACCGCCTCGCGGAGCCCCTTCGCCGCCGCGTCCCACTCCGAGCACAGGTGCTCCCGCGCCCCGCGCGTGGTCTCGGGCGACGCCGCCCCACGCTCGCGCTCCAGCAGTTCATCGAACAGCGCGCGATGCACGTCGCACTCGCGCACCGCACCGGCCGCACGCCGGAGTCGTCGGGCCATCCGGCGCGCCCGGCGCCACGCCCGCGGCTCATCGTGCGGCGCGAGCGCCCGGAGCACCACCCCCGCCCGCCGCGCCGACACCCGCAGGGCATGCACACGCTGGGCGCTCTTCTCGTCCCCCTGCACCAGATCGTCGTTCGCGCGCACCTCGCGGATCGCGCGGGCGAGGTTCGACAGCACGCCGGACGCCAGCCGTCGCGCCGAACGGCGCGTCCGCTTTCCGCCGCCTTCCGTTGCCGGTCGGATCATGTCTTGTTCATCCCTGCACGCGGCCTCAACACAACCTGAACGCGGTGCCTGAAAGTGTACGACCGCGCGGCACGCCCCGCACGCCCCCAAAAACGGCAAGCACCCCGCGTGCGGCGGGGTGCTTGACGAAGAAATCGAGCGTTCGATCAGTTCGACAGGCGCGGCGCGCCGGGGCGGTTCTGACCCTGGTTCAAGTTGATCTCGCCGTTGCGCTCCTCGTACTGGCGCACGACCTGGCCCAGCGAGATCGCCAGGCGCTTCGCGCCCGACCAGTTCATCACCACGCGCGACCCCACGCTGAACATCAGCATCGGCTGGTTGTCCGGGCCCGGCATCGGCAGGTTGATGCCGAAATCCAGCACCACCTCGTCGTTCGTCGTCGACGTGCGGATCGTGTTCGCGTACGTCGTGTTCATCTTCGACTCATCGATGCGAAGTTGAACCTGCTGCTGCTGCGGTTGCTCGGCCATGGCGAAACCCTTTCCCCCGCGGCGCGCGGGGACTCTGCTGCGGTCGGTCGCGACAGGTTGGACCTTCCACCGCGACTCAGGGCGCCCGGCCCTGAGGCACGCTCCCGCTCGGGAGCCCCGTTCGGGGAGGGGAGTCTAGTCCGCCCGCCCGCCGCGTTCAGGCGCCGCGGGCCCGACCCGTCGCCCGCCGCGCCGCCCAATGCCGGAGGAGGGACTTGAACCCACACACCTTTAAGGGGTAACGGATTTTGAATCCGTCGCGTCTGCCATTCCGCCACTCCGGCGTCGCGTCGCCAACCGTAGGCCAACCCGCGCCCCATCCGCACGCGTAGCATCCCCCCCGAACCGGAGTTCACCATGCACTACGACGCCCACCAGCCCGTCATCGACGACCTCGAGGCGCGGATCGTGACGATCCGCGACTCGCTTTAACTACGCGGGCAAGCTCGAAAACCTGCGGGGCCTCGAGGCCGAGATGGGCTCCGACGGGTTCTGGAACAGCCAGGACCGCGCCCGAAAGGTCGTCTCCTCCGTCAAGACCCTCAAGGCCCAGATCGACCCGCTCTCCGCCCTGATGCGCGAGTTCGAGGACGCCAAGGTCGCCTACGAGATGTCCCGCGAGGCCGGCGACAAGGACCTCCTCGCCGAGGCCGACGAGAAGCTCTTCGACCTCACCCGGCGCATGGAGAAGGTCGAACTCCGCTCCCTCCTCGCCGGCGAGCACGACGCCAAGAACTGCTTCCTCACCATCTCCGCCGGCGTCGGCGGCACCGAGGCCAACGACTGGGCCGAGATGCTCTTCCGCATGTACATCTTCTACTGCGAGAAAATGGGCTACGAGTTCGAGGAGGTCGACAAGGGCTTCGGTGCCGAGGTCGGCATCGACTCCGTCACCCTCCACGTCAAGGGCCCCTTCGCCTTCGGCTACCTCAAGTGCGAACGCGGCTCGCACCGCCTCGCCCGTGTCTCACCCTTCAACGCCCAGGGCAAGCGTCAGACCTCGTTCTGCTCCGTCGAAGTCACCCCGGAGTTCGAGGACGTCGACGTCACCATCCCCGAGAACGAGGTCGACATCATCCCCTTCGTCCGCGCCAGCGGCCCGGGCGGGCAGAACGTCAACAAGGTCGCCACCGCCATCCGCGTCGTCCACAAGCCCACCGGCATCCAGGTCGTCGCCAGCACCTACCGCGACCAGCCCCAGAACCGCGCCCAGGCCCTCCGCGTCCTCCAGGCCAAGCTCCAGCAGATCGCCGAGGACAAGCGCGAGGCCGAGATCGCCGCCGCCCAGGGCGGCCAGCTCCAGCAGGGGTGGGGCACCCAGATCCGCTCCTACGTCTTCTACGACAACCGCGTGAAGGACCACCGCACCGGCTACGAAGAGACCGACTACGAGGCCGTCCTCCGCGGCGAGATCGCCCCGTTCATCGACGCCGAGCTCAAGCGCCGGCGCGCCGAGAAAGAAAAAGCCCGGGCCTAGCGCGGCCCGGGCTCGGTGCAGGAACGCCCCTCCTCGTCCTCCGCCCACACTCAGCGACGCCGACGCAGCGCGACCAGCCCGCACAGCCCGGCCAGCGCCGCGCCCGCCGGCGCCGGCGCCGTGATGATCCGGATGTCGTCCGTCGCCGTGCTCGTCACGAACCGGAAGTTCACGCGGAACTGCGACACAGTGATCGCGAACGCGTCCGCGTTCGACCCGAGTTCCAGCCCGCGTGCCGCGTTGTCCGCGTACGCCGTGCCCGGCGCGCCCAGCGCCGCGTCCGACGCGTTCAGGTTCGAACGCAGCACGATCACGCCCAGGATCGGCTGATCGAACTCGACAAACCCCTCGTACGTCCGCGCGGCGCTGCCGTCCGGGTCCGTGTACAGGTAGTGGCTCTGCACCGTCGTGCCCGCCGCCACGCTGCCCGGCGTCAGCGACCCCGCGCTCGTGTACATCCCCGGCGTGGTCGCGTTGAGCGTCAGCGCCGACGCCAGCACCACGGTGCCCTCCGTGAACACCCACGCCTGCGTGTTGCTCTGGTTCGCGCCCAGAACCGTCGACGCCGGCGGCGCGATCACCGTCGCCGCGCCGCCCACGCCCGTGACCGCGCCCGACGACACGCCCGACGCGAGCGCGAGCGCACCAACCGCCATCATCATCCGATCCATGTCTCTCTCTCCTCTCGGTTCCGCCCGCGTTTCGGCGCGGTACGGTGAACCCCCGCCGAGTCTACGTGCGCCCGCCGGCCGTATTGCACGAGAATCGCAAGACTTGCGCCGCGCCGTGGCCCGCCGCCCCAATCGCCCTCGCCCCGCGCCACCCCCAACCTGCCCGGGTTGCCCAGACTCACACCGTCCCCGCCCGCCGCCGCAACCTCGCCGCCACACCACGGGTACCTTGGGGCGCACCAGGAGCGCGCCGATGTCGTCCCCTCTTGCCAGCGCCGTCGGGTCACGCCTCGCGACCGCCGGCGTCTCGCTCGCCCTGCTCGCGGTGGCGTGGTACCTGCTGGGGCTGCACCCGGTGTTGGGCTCGTCCGTCGCCGGCGTGATCGTGGTGTGCACGCTGGCGCCGCCCCGCTACGCCGACCTCGCCGCGGGCGTGAGCTTTCTCGCGCTCGCGGGCGTCTTGGAGTTCTACTTCGGGTTCCGCGTCGGGGCCATCGTCATCGCGCTGATCAGCGTGGTCGAACTGGTCCGGGGCCTCACCACGCTGCGTCGCACGCCCGCGTAGAGACGCACCCGCCCGGCACGCTCCGGCGTGTCACTCGTCCTTCGACAGCCGCTCCACCACCGGGGCGGCTTCCTGCACCGCCAGCATCCGCGCGTGCCGCGCGTAGTGCAGCGCCCGCTCGGCGTTGCCCGCGCGCTCGAACCACAGCGCCGTCTCGAGCGCGAGCGGGCCGTCGGTCGGCAGCGCATCCGCCGCGGCCGCGTACCGGGCCGCCGCCTCGGCCGGGCGCCCCAGCAGCCCGAAGCACTCGCCGATGAGCGACAGCACGGGCCCCTGACGCTGTTCCGCCGGCTCCAGCGCGGTCAAGATCAGCAACGCGTCCTCCGCCTTGCCTTGGCGGCGCAGCGCGCGGGCTTCGAGCAGCCTCCACAGCGTGACGCGGGGCTCGAGCTCGCGCGCCCTCGCCGCGTGCTGCTGCGCCAGCGTCGCCTTGTTCTCGTCGAGCGCCACCTGCGCCAGCGTGCCCCACACCACCGCGGAGTTCGGCTCCAGCCGCCCCGCGATCAGCAGGCTCGCCTTCGCCTCGTCCACCTTGCGCAGCTTGAGCTGCACCTGCGCCAGGAACAGCGACGGGCGGTGGTCGCCCTTCATCTGCGCCTGGGCGGCCTGGTAATGCTCCTCGGCCCGATCCAGCCGCCCGATCATGCTCGCCGTCGTGCCCGCCGCGAACTCCAGGTCGCCCGTGCGCGTGCCGCTGGCCAGCGCCCGCTCGTACGCCCCGTACGCGTCCTCCAGCCGGCGCAGGCCCAGCAGCGATTCGGCGTGCATGACGTGCAGCGCCTGCTCGCCCGGCTGCTGCGCGAGCGCCGACTCGAGCACCGTCAGCGCCTTCTGGAACTCGCCCCGGTCGATCAGCCCGCGCGCCGACGTCAGCACCTCGTCGAGCGCCCCCGGCGCGAGCGCTGGGGGCGCCGCACCCTCGCCCGCGCCCGTGGTATCCCCGTCCGCACGCCGGGGCGCCGCGTCACCCCAAAGCACGAGCGCCGCGCCGCCGAGCCCCAGCGCGACGACCACCGCGCCCGCCGCCAGGTAGCGGGTTCCGCTCGTCGTCGTCGTTCGTCGCCCGTCGCGCATGCCCGTTCACTCTCGGCTCGCGTACCCTCTCCGCGATGTCCACCGACGCGCCATCGGCCCGCGCCGACCTGCCAAAACAGTATCGCCCCGCCGAGCACGAGGGGCGTGCATGGCGGCGCTGGATCGACGCGCGCGCCTTCCACGCCGACCCGCACCGCGTGCTGCGGGGCGAGGCCCGCCCCTACTGCGTGCTCATCCCCCCGCCCAACGTCACCGCGGCGTTGCACCTGGGCCACGCCCTCAACAACACCCTTCAGGACATCCTCGTCCGCGCGCACCGCATGCGGGGCTTCGAGACCCTCTGGATGCCCGGCACCGATCACGCCGGCATCGCCACGCAGGCCGTCGTCGAGAAGCGCGTCTGGCAGGACGAGAAGAAACGCCGCACCGACTTCTCGCGCGACGAGTTCGTCGCGAAGATCCAGGCCTTCAAGGACGAGTACGAAGCGACCATCACCGGGCAGTTGCAGGCCATGGGCTGCTCGTGCGACTGGGACCGCCAGCGCTTCACCATGGACAGCGTGTGCGCACGGGCCGTGCGCGAGGCGTTCTTCCGCCTCTTCCGCGACGGGCTCATCTACCGCGGCAAGCGCCTCGTGAACTGGGACCCCGTCCTCCAGACCGCCGTCGCCGACGACGAGTGCTACGACGAGGAAATCGACGGCGCGTTCTACTACCTCCGCTACCCGCTCGTGCGGGGTACGCCCACGCTCCGCGTGGGCGATGCTGCGCCCGACGCCGCCCATCCAACACCCGTCACCTGGGGCGAACTCGCGTCCCGCGGCTATCCCGACGCCGACACCCAGCCGCCCGACGCCGAAGCCTGGATCACCGTCGCCACCACCCGCCCCGAGACGTACCTCGGCGACACCGGCGTCGCCATCAACCCGCACGACCCGCGCGCCAAGGCCCTCAAGGGCCTCTGCTGCGAACTCCCGCTCCTCGGGCGCGTCATCCCCATCGTCGAAGACTCGTACGTCGTGCTGCCCGAGCGCTACGCGCGCACCGACGAGGAAAAGGCCGACCCCAAGGCCGCCATGGCCACCGGGTTCCTGAAGGTGACGCCCGCGCACGACCCCAACGACGCCGAGATCGGCCAGCGGCACGCGCTCGGCGCCGTCAACATGATGTCGCCCGACGGCAAGGTCAGCGCCTCGCACGGCTGGACCGACATCGGCGACGCGCACCTCTTCGTCGGCAAGTCCATGCGCGACGCGCGCAAGCTCGTGGTGAGGGAGTTCGAGGCCCGCGGCCTGCTCGAAGGCCAGAAGCCCCATCGACACAGCGTGAAGCACAGCGACCGCAGCAAGGCGATCATCGAGCCGTACCTGAGCGATCAGTGGTACGTGAAGGTCACCGATCCGCGCCTGGCGGCCCGCGCCAACGCGGCCCTGGCGTCGCAGCAGCGGTCCGCGGCGTCGTCCGCTCCCGCCGGTGCGAGCGCTTCGGACTCGTCGCTCGACGCCGGCGATGGCACCATGCGCTTCTTCCCCGCGCGCTACGCCAAGACCTTCGAGCACTGGCACGACAACATCCGCGACTGGTGCATCTCGCGCCAGTTGTGGTGGGGGCACCGGATTCCGGTGTGGAGCAAGGAGCACGTCAGCGAGTCCGAGCAGAACTTGCTCGCCACGATGCTTGATGACGGCGTGCTCGCCGCCGACATCGAGTGGCGCCGAAGCGAACGCGGAGACGGCAGCGCGGATGTGTTCATCTGCTTCCTGGATCCCAACGATCCGCACATCGCTCATGTCGAGCGGCACGGCTTCGTTCAAGACCCCGACGTCCTCGACACCTGGTTCTCCTCAGCCCTCTGGCCGCTCTCCACCCTCGGCTGGCCCGACGGCCCGCAGGCCGCCAGGGACACCGGGCTCGCCGACTTCCCCGCGCTCCTCGACGCCTTCAACCCCACCAGCGCGCTCTGCACCGCCCGCGAGATCATCACCCTCTGGGTCAGCCGGATGACCATGTTCAACCGGTACCTGAGAAGTGGCGAAGTGGCAAAGTGGCAGAGTGGCAAGGTGACGGATGCTCCTCACTCTGCCACTTCGTCACCTGGCCACTCTGCCACTTCCTCCGGCCCTCCCCCCTTCCGCGACGTCTTCATCCACGCCGTCATCCAGGACGGCGAAGGCCGCAAGATGTCCAAGAGCCTGGGCAACGGCGTTGATCCGCTCGACATCATCGCGACGCACGGCGCCGACGCGATGCGCTTCACGCTCTGCCACATGGCGACGAACACCCAGGACGTCCGCCTGCCCGTCACCAAGGGCCAGGACGGGCGCAACACCAGCCCGAAGTTCGACCTCGGGCGGAACTTCGCGACCAAACTGTGGAACGCCACGCGCTTCGCGATGGAAAAGCTGGGCGGCAGCGAGCACGCAGCACCGCGAGACAGCGAGACAGGGGCACACGCGGGCGGCTCGCTCCCGCTCCCCGACCGCTGGATGCTCTCGCGCCTCGCGCGGGCGATCGCCGACTGCGACCGCGCGCTCGCGAACTACGAGTTCGCCGACTACGCCCAGACCTGCTACACGCTCCTCTGGAACGACTTCTGCGACTGGTACCTCGAGGCCGTCAAGCCCACCGTCGCCGAGAACCCGGCCCAGCAGGGCGTGCTGCGCGCCACGCTCGACGCCATCCTGCGTCTGCTGCACCCGGTGATGCCCTTCGTGACCGAGACGATCTTCGAGGCCCTCGCGGGCGTGCCGGCGAGCCCCGTGCGTGGCCTCACGCTCGAAGCGCCCCGCACTGCGGGCCTCCTCGCCACCGCCGGCTGGCCCCAGGCCGATCCGTCGCTCGTCGACGCCGACGCCGAGTCGCGCTTCGCCCGCGTGCAGCAGTTGGTCACCGCCATCCGCGAGGTGCGCGCCCAGCACAACGTTGTCTTCAAGCGTGCCATCACGCTGCACATCCCCGACGACCTGCGCGCCACCCTCGGCGAGGGCGAGCGCCTCGTCGCGACGCTCTGCAACCTGGGCACGATCACCGGTGCGCCCCCCGCCGGGCCCGGCGTGCCCATCACCCTCGACACGCGCGAACTGCGTCTGTCGGACCTCGCCGACGAGGTCGACACCGACGCCGAACGCACGCGCCTCTCGCGCGCCGTGGCCGATCTCACGAAGTCGAAGGCAACCCTCGAAGGCCGCCTGTCGAATCCTGGATACACCGACAAGGCCCCGCCCGCGATGGTGCAGCAGACGCGCGATCAACTGACCAAGATCTCGAAAGAACTCGACGCGGCCCGCGCCGCCCTGGAGGCGTTGTGATCCCCCGGCACGCCCTCATCCCGCCGTCGAGCCTCGTCCGCGCTCGCGCCGCCGCGCTCCTGCTCGGCGTATCCGGCGCGCTCGCGCCGTCGTGCGCGCCGTCTCCCCGGGCCGCCCCGGCGACGATCTCCGAGCGCCCCGTGGCCCCCGCGCCGCGCCCGGCGCCGGTCGTGCCCGCCCCGGTGATCCTCTCGACCGAACTCTGGTCGTTCGAGGGCAAGGACGGCGTGCTGGTGCGCACCCCCTCGTACCGCGTGTACACCACCGCGACGCGCTACGCCGTCGCCGAGCGTGTGCCCGTGTTCCTGGAGCGTGCGCTGATCCACTACAGCACGCACCTGGCCGACCTGCCCCGCCCCGCCGAGGTGATGGAAACGTACCTGATGGCCAGCCGCCCGCAGTGGGCGCGGGTCACGCAGCGCGTCATGGGGCGCGACGCCGAGGTGTACCTGCGGATCCCGCGGGGCGGGTTCGCCGCCAACGGGCGGGCCATTCTCTACGACATCGGCCCCTCCGACACCTTCGCCATCACCGCGCACGAGGGCTGGCACCAGTACACGCAGAAGACGTTCCGCTCGCCCCTGCCGGTGAGCTTCGAGGAAGGGCTCGCGACCTACATGGAGGGCTTCCGCTGGGCCGACCAGGAACGCCTGACGCCCACGTTCCTCCCGTGGAAGAACATCGAGCGCTTCGAGAAGCTCCGGCGCGCCCACGCCGCGGGCGAGCTCATGCCGCTGGAGCGACTCCAGCAGACGACCCCGCAGGACATCATCGGCGACGACCCCGACGCCGCCCTCGTCTACTACGCGCAGGTCTGGGCGATGATCCACTTCCTCGCCGAGGGCGAGGACGGGCGACACCGCGCCGGGCTCCGCCAGTTGCTGGAGGACGCGGCCAGCGGCGACCTCGGCCGGCGCATCCGACGCGAGGCCGGCGGGCGCGCCGCCTCGTCGTACCAACTCCGCCGTACCGGCGTCGACCTGTTCCCGATCTACTTCGGCGGGAGCGCCGCGGAGTTCGATGCCTCGTACCGTGCGTTCATCGCCCAGGTCGTCCGCGTCGGATCGCGCGAGCGCGTCGTCGCCGGCCGGTCGCCGATCACCGAGTAGCCGAGTTCAACCCTGAGGTCGCCGCCCGCCGCGTCGCCATCACCGGGCGCCCGCGGCCCCCGAAGCGCCCGCGGCCTGCGCCACCGGCTCGCCCGTCGGCGACGCCGGCACGCCGAGGTACGTGAGCGCTCGATCCACCACGCGGCGCACCGCCGGCCCGGCCGCCGCCGAGCCGTACATCTGCCGCCGGTCCGGCTTCGGGCCCGGATCGTCGATCACCACGATCACCACGATGCGCGGGTTTTCCGCCGGTGCACCCGCGATAAAACTCGAGTTGAGCTGCCCGGGGTAGAACCCCTTCGCCGTGCGGGGCGGGCGCTTGCCGGCGGGGGCCTTGCCGATCGGGATATCCGCCGTCCCGGACTTCCCGAACATCGAGTACCGCCAGCCCCCCTTGGGGATCTCTTCCTGGCGCACCGTCATCCCGCGTTCCATGTTCGTCACGACGTCGCGCATGATGTCGCGCGTCATGAGCGCCAGGTCCGCCGGCAGCACCCGGTACGTCACGCCCTCGGGCTCGCCCGTCGATGGCGCGCTCAGCCGCAAACGGGGCAAAGTCCCGGCCTTCTCGCCGCTCCGCGCGAACGCGCTGAACGCCCGCACCATCTGCACCGGCGTCACGCCCACCTCGTGCCCCCACGGCACCGACGAGTGCGTGTACTTCGTCCAGCGGCTCAGCGGCGTCACCAGCCCCGTCGCCTCGCCCGGGAAGGCACGCCCGGGCAGCCCGATCCCCGTCGGCGAGCCGAACCCGAACCGCTTCACGCAGTCGTGCAGCTCCTCGGGTGTCAGGCGCGCCGCGCCCTGGATCATCCCGATGTTCGACGACAGCACCAGCACGTCGCGCCACGTCATCTCCGGACGCTTCGTCACGTCGAACACCGGGCGACCGATCCCCGGCACCACCCAGCTCCCGTCGTGCGTGTCGAAGACTTCGTCGAGCCGCGCCCGTCCGAGCTCCGTCACCGTCGCCCAGACGAACGGCTTGAACGTCGAGCCCGGCTCGTAGATGTCCTCGATGCACCGGTTCCGCGCCAGCGACGGATGCACCCGGCGTCCCGGATCGTCGGGAATCGTCACGTACCGCGCCTCGGGCAGCGGCGGGTCCGGCGGCGGGCGCACCCGGCGCTGCCCCCGCGCGGGCGGCGCCTGGGGCGTCACGTCGATCCACGGGAACGGACGCAGCCCAGGCATCTCCCGCACGATGTCCACCATCGCCAGGATCTCGCCCGTCGTCGGGTCCGCCATCACGAGGCGTCCGCCGGCCGCGTCCATCTCCTCCACCCGGCGCGCGAGTTCCTCGTGCGCGATCCGCTGCAACTCGATGTCGATCGACAGCCGCACGTCCGCGCCCGACGTCGGCGGATCGACCGATCCCGGGTTCATCCACAGCGGGCGCCCCGAGGCGTCGCGCACGAACCGGATCGACCCCGCGTCGCCCGCAAGGTCGTTCTCCAGCAGGCGCTCCGCGCCCATCAGCCCCGTCTCTTCGAACCCCACCTTCCCCACGATCGCCGCGGATTCCGGCCCGCCCGCGTACGTCCGCACCTGGCGGCGTTCCAGCATCACGCCCCGCAGCTTGAGATCCCGCACCGCCGCCGCCTGCGACTCGTTCAGCACGCTTCCGATGGGCAGGTACCGCACCTTGCCCCGCTCGCCGGGAAGCCCCGTCCGCTCGCGGTTCTTGTCGATCGCCGTGACGATCCGCGTGCCGACCTCGTCCGGGGGCAGTTCCATCGCGTCGGCCAGCCGCACGATGTCCGCGTCGAGCGTTTCGGGGTTCAGGTTCACCGGGTCGACCACGACCCGCGTGCCCAGGCGCGTCGAGGCCAGCACCCGACCGTTGCGGTCCAGCAGGTCGCCCCGCAGCGCCGGCTCACGGCGCACGCTCTCGCGGGGCGTCATCTCCGCCACCAGCCGCGCATCGGGCGACAGTTGCAACTGCGCCACCCGCGCCAGCAGCACGACGAACGCCAGCGAGATGCCCGCGAGCACCACGCCCGTCACCGCGCGAGCCCGGCCTCCGGTCGGCGGCGTGCCCGTCACGGCCGCCCCCGCCGCGCAATGCGCACACCCCGGGGGGGTCGAGCCGGCGTGCTCGCCGGGGGCTCGTTCGCCGGGCGCACCTCTGAGGGGCGAGATTCAGACGGGCGAGTGTCCGTTGGGCCGCCGCCCCCGGGCGACACGCCCGCCTCCGAGCCCGGTCCGACGCCCGGCCCGACGCCCGGCCCGCGTCCCGCGTCCGTGTTCGCGCCCGCCCCACGCGTCGCGTCGGGCCCGGCGCCCTGCGCCACCGGCAGGTTCGCGGGCTCAACGATCGGCTTGAGCGGCCCCAGCCCGCGCGCCAGCACCTCGATGTTCCGCGGGTTCGTCCGCTCCGCCACCTGCGAGCGCAGCGACCACAGCCGCTCATCCGCCGCGCTGATCCGAAGCTGCGTCCGCGCCAGTTCGCTCGCCACCTGCAGGCGCGACTGGCGCAGCGCCAGCAGCGCACACCCGCACGCGCCCACCGCGAGGATCAGCACCACGCACTTGGCGAACACCCGTCCCTCCCGTCCCGTGCTCCGCCGAACACCCCGCGCGCGCCCGCATCAGCCGGGCATCTTCAAGACCGTGCCCGCCGGCACCACGTCCGGGTTGCGGATCACGTCGCGGTTCAACTCCAGGATCTCCTTCGCCCGGCGCGACGACTTCAGTTCGCGCGACGCGATCTCACCCAGCGTGTCGCCCTTGCGCACCGTGTACGTTCGCTTCGACGGCGTCGGCGTCCCGGCCCGCGGCGTGTCCTTCGGACCCGCCGCCCCGGCCTTCGCGGGGAGCAGCAGCTTCTGGCCCAGGCGCACCCGCCCGTCGGCCGAGACCCGCCCCGCGTTGAGCGACACGATCGTCCGCCACTGCTCGCCGTCGCCCAGTTCGCGCTTCGCGATGCGGTACGCCGTGTCTCCCGACTTCACCACGTACTCGCGCGTCGGCACCGCCGCCGCGGGCGGGGGCGTCGTGGGCACCGCCGTCGGGGGCGGCGCGACCGGGGGCGTCTGGGGCTTCTCGCCCGCCGGGGCGCCAGGCTGCACCTTCACCGCCGGGGGGAGGTAGATCGTCCCGTTCTCGATCCGTCCGCCCGCTTCTTCGATCATCCGCCGGATCGCGTCGAACTCGCTGTCGGACCCATTGCCCCCCGACGCCACGTCGCGCGTCCCGGTGCGCGACATCGTCAGCTCGACCGCCGGGGGCTCGGCCGGCACGTCGGGCTTCGGCTCCGCCCGCTCCTCGCCCGAGGCCAGCGTCCGCGCCGGGGCCGGCGCGTCGGTGGATTCGTACACATCGGGCTCGCCGCCGGCCTCGGGCGTCAGCGCCGGGCGCTCCGCGATGGTCGTGTCCAGCGTGCTCGTGCGGGCCCGCGACAGATGGTCGCTGATCAGCACCGTCACCACCAGCACCAGCGAAAATCCGACGATCAACGCGAGTTTCAGTTCACGGGTCACGGCGTGCGTCCTTGCATTGTCCGGGCCGGCCTGGCCTGCCAGCGAGAGCGCGTCGTGCGGCTCGGTCATCCGTAACCGGGCCCCAACGTCCGACAACCCGCACTGTAGTTCAGTTCTTCGGCATTCTTGCCCGTCCCGCCGGAAAACCCGCTGTCACTTCGGCGCGCCCGCCCGGCGCACCACCCGCAGCTTCGCCGACCGCGCCCGCGGGTTCGCCTCGCGCTCGCCCTCGCCCGCCATCACCACCCCGTGCGAGACCTCGTCCCACCCGCCGTCCGTGCAGCGCCCGAACGCCTCCTTCACCGCCCGGTCTTCCAACGAATGAAACGAGATCACGCCCACCCGCGCCTCCCCCGAAAGCCACCCCGCCGATCCCGATCGCCCGTCCCGTTCGACCGCCGCCAGCAGCGCCTCCAGGTTCCCCAACTCGTCGTTCACCGCGATCCGCAGCGCCTGGAACGTCCGCGTCGCCGGGTCCGTCGGCCCCGATCGCGGCACCACCCGGCGCACCACCTCCGCCAGTTCGGTCGTCGTCCGCAACGGGCTCTTCGCGCGTGCCGCGACCATCGCCCGCGCCACCCGACGCGCCTGCCGCTCTTCCCCGAACTCCTCCAGAATCCGCACCAACTCGCTCTCCGCCAGCGAGTTCACCAACTCCGCCGCGCTCACCGGCAGCGTCGGGTCCAGCCGCATGTCCAGCGGCCCCTCCCGCATGAACGACAGCCCGCGCGCCGGGTCATCCACCTGCGTCGACGCGAACCCCAGGTCCGCGAGCACGAGGTCGGCCCGCACGCCCCGCGCCGCCAACTCGTGCGGCAGCACCGCGAAGTTCACCTGCAACGTACCAACCTCGACCCCCGGCGCCGCCGCTCGCACCCGTGCCGCCGCCGCGTTCAGATTCGCCGGGTCCACGTCCGTCAGGAACACGCGTCCGCCGGGCGACAGGCGCGGGGCGATCAACGCCGCGTGCCCGCCCAGGCCGGCCGTGCAATCCACGTACGTCTCGCCCGCGCGCGGGTCGAGCAGGTCGACCACCTCGCGTGCCAGCACCGGCACATGGCCCGGCGCCTCAGGCGTGGTCATGGCCGCACGCGCCGCCCCCGCAGCACTCGCCCGCCCCGTCGCGCCCCGCCGGTGCCGCGGGCCCCACCGCGGGCCCCACCGCGGGCAACGCCGGCAGCTCGAACACCGGCGGCACGTACCCCGGCTGCCCGTCCGGGTACGCCGATCGGTCGCCGCAGTTCAGGTGGATCACCGCCGCGTCAAGACGGGCGTCGGCCATCGTCGTCATGCCGATCTCGCCCTGCGCGCGCACATCGAGCGTCCCGCCCGTCGAGAGTTTCATCCCTTCATCCGCATGGACGGAAAACTCGCGGCACTTCAGCGCCACCGCGTCCGTGCTCTCGATTTCCAGGCGCGCCCCGCGCACCTGCAGCACCGGCCCCTGCGCCGTAAGCGCGATGGCGATCTCCAGCACGCCGTCGGGCGAACGCACCTCGATCCGCTCCCCCCGCTCGTCCGCGCCGACCTCCACCGTCCGCCCCGACGGCAACACCCGGGCGGCGTCGCTCGCCGCAGGGGGCACCCGCCGGATCGCACCGCGCTCGTTGCCAGGATCGCCCATGCCGGAGTCTAGCGGCCCGGCCCATCGCGACGGCGCGGGGCCCGGAGTACACTCGCTCTCGGGAGGTGGACCATGCCCGCAGCAGCCCGCGTCGGCGACATGATGAAGCAGGATGCCCCGCACTGCCACGCGCCCATCCACCCGCCCGCCCCCGTGCCCACGCCGGTGGCGCACCCGGCGTTGCCGCTGGCGATCATCCCGCCGGGGGCCGCGACCGTCATGATCGCGAACCAGCCCGCCGCCCGCGCCACCGACATGTCCGCGCCGTGCATGCTGCCTTCCTGCGTGCCCGCCGGCCCGGGCATGATCGCCAAGGGCTCCGCGACGGTCATGATCATGAAACTGCCCGCGGCGCGCTCGGGCGACATGACCTCGCACACCTCGTGCGTCGCGCCCATCCCGTCGCCCACGGGCACCATCCAGCCGCCCTGCGCGACCACCGTCAGCATCGGGGGCTAGCGTGCGAGAGACGCACGTCGAGGCCTTCGCGCCCGTCTGCCCGCTCTGCCGCGCGCGTGACGGCTCGCTCCATCGTCTGGCGGTCGGCTCGGTCGCGCGACGCGACGGGACCGACATCGCCGAGGGGTCGCTCGTCTGCGCGCACGCGCCGTGCGCCTGCGAGTACCCGATCCTCGACGGCGCGCCCATCATCGTGCCCGACGTGCGGCGTTTCGTGAGCGACAACTTCGCCGCCCTGACCGCGCGCGACGACCTCTCCGATCTCGCCGAGTCCATGCTCGCCGACTGCGCCGGGCCGGGCACCGCGTACACGCTCTCGCGCCGGTATCTCTCCATCTACGCGCGCGACCACTACGCCGACCTCGACCCCGACGAAGCCCCCGACGAGCCCGCCCCGCCCGGGGCCGCCCTGCGCACGCTCCGCGCGGGGCTGGGCCTGCTGGGCCCTGCGCCTCTGCCGCCAACGCCGAGCCTTGACGTCGGCTGCGCCACGGGGCGCGCCACGTTCGAGCTCGCGTCGTCGCGTCCCGGTCTGGTGCTCGGAGTAGACGTCAACGTGGCACTGCTGCGCCTCGCCCGGCGCGTGCTGTCGCGGGGCGAGGTGTCGTACCCGCGCCGGGACGTGGGCATCGTGCACCAGCGCCGCACCTTCCGCGCCGATTTTCCGGGCGCCGATCGCGTGGACTTCTGGGTCTGCGACGCCGCCGCATTGCCCTTGGCCGACGCGTCGTGCGGGCTGGTGACCGCGCTGAATGTCGTTGACGCGACGCCCTCGCCGCTCGGCGTGCTGCGCGAACTGGCCCGCGTGGGCGCGCCCGGCGCGGGGCTCGTGCTCTCGACGCCGTACGACTGGGAGGGCGTCGTCACGCCCGTCGAGGCGTGGATCGGCGGGCACTCGCAGCGGGCCGTCCACGCCGGGCGGAGCGAACCACTGCTGCGCCAACTGCTCACGCCCGGCGCGCACCCCGCGTCGATCCAGGGCGTGCGCATCGTGGGTGAGATCGACCGGTTCCCGTGGCGCCTGCGCATCCACGACCGCTCGGTCGCGGCGTACGACGCGCACGTCATCGCGGCGCGCCTGGGCGAACCGCGCTGACATACGCACCGACGCGACGGGCCCCAAAACGAACGCCGCCCCCGCGTTGACAGGGGCGGCGTGAAAAATCGTGCAGAAACCAGCGACGCGCTCGGCCGGTGTTCCGACCGGTCGATCACCGGGCGATCCGCTTAGCGGCGGCGGCGCAGGGCGACGATCGCGCCCAGGCCGAGCAGCGCGCCCGCGCCGGGGGCCGGCACCGCGCGGAGCGAGAAATCGTCGACGGCGAGCCCGTCGTCCTGGCCCGACTGCTCGCTGATGAGCCAGCGGATGGCCAGCGTCGAACCGGGGGTCCAGTTGACGCCCGAGATCGTCGCGGTGACGAGCGTCTTGTTCATCGGGTCGTTGCCGTTGAGGGCGACCTCGAGGGGGGCGGCCTGCGTGTTGGCCGAGGAGAAGCTCAGCGCGCTCTCCGCGGTCATCGCGTCGGCGATGCTCGAGCCCAGGCCGTAGAAGAAGCCCAGGAACTGCGGGTCGGCGACGTCGCCGCGGCGCCACTGCTCGCCGGTGTACGAGATGGTGATGTCGGTGAGGGTGGCGCCGGTGTTGTTGGTGAAGAGCGCGCCGAAGTGGGAGATCTGGTTGCTGGTAGGGAGGGCGCCCAGGGCGCGCTCGCCCGAGCCGGTGGTGCCGAACGAGACCACGCCGCGGCCGGCACTGCCGGCGAGGCTGCCGTCCTGCGCGCGGAACTCGGTGTTGCCGTTGCTTCCGCCGGGGTTGCCGCCGAACCAGCCGTCGAGGGAGGCGTCCCCGAAGATCGGGTTGAGGGCGTGCGGCCCGCGCCCGGTCTGGGTGAGCGTGCCGGAGGAGGGCAGGCCGTCGAAGTTCTGGCTGTACACGCCGCCCGTGTACGAAATCTGACCGGCGGCGATCGACGCGAGCGCGCCGACAGCCACGAACGAAGCAGCAATACGCATGGGCTCTCTCTCCTTGGCCCGCGAACCTTCTCCGCGGGGAAGGGGATTATCCCGGGGTGTCCGCCGGGGACGAGTCCAGGTGCGTTAAGACTTCGGTAACGCGAGGGCGTCGGGCGTGGCGGCGAGCGACAGCCTGGAAACCTGGGCAAGCCCGCCGAGAAGTTGGTCAATCTGGGAAGGCTGGTGCGCCGCCGACACCGTGAGGCGGAAGAACCGCTCCGCCGGCCCGCCGGGGTACTCGATGCACGGGGCGTACAGGCCCAGGCGGACCAGATCGGCGGCCATGTCGTTCATCCGTTCAGCCGGATCGAGCGTGAACGTAAAGATCGGGACGTCGTCGCTGCGGTGGCAGAGCCCCAGGTCGCGCAGCCCGTCGCGGAGGTGGTCGGTGTTGCGCCGCAAGGAGGCGAGCAGCGCGGGGTCGTTCTGCACCAGCGCGACCGCGGCGCGGGCGGCGCACGCCAGCGGCGGGGGTACGGGCGTCGAGCGACGGTAGACATCGGCGTACTCGCGGACGGCGTCGACGACCGTGCGGGGGCCGATGATGGCACCGCCGTAGCAGCCCACGCCCTTGGCGAGCGTGGTGGTGATGACGATGCGGGGGTCGCGCAGGCCGTAGTGCTCGACGGTGCCCGAGCCGCGTTCGCCCAGGACGCACACGCCGTGACAGTCGTCGACGACGAGCGTGGCGCGCTGCGGGGGGAGGGCGGCGAGGAGATCCGGGAGCGGGGCGATGGCGCCGTCGGCGGCGAAGACACCGTCGGTGAGGATCGCGACGCCCTGGTCGGCGAACATGGCGGCGAGCGAGGCGGCGGCGTCGGCGTTGAGGTGCTCGTACTCGAAGACCTGCATGCCCGCGGCGGTGGCGGCGCTGCGGAGGCTGCGGTGGGCGCGGGCGTCCATGAGCGCGACGCCGTGCGTGCGGGCGAGGGCCTGGGCGAGCGCGATGTTGGCGGTGTAGCCCTCGGCGGCGAGGATGGCGCTCTGCTGGCCCATCCAGCGGGCGAGATCGCGCTCGAGGTCGTCGTGGGCCTGGGTGTTGCCGGTGGTCTCGCGCGAGGCGGTGGTGGAGATGCCGTAGCGGGCGGCGCCGTCGGTGAGGGCCGCGATGACCTGGGGGTGGTGCGAGAGCCCGAGGTAGTTGCACCCGCCGAAGGCGATGAGGTCGCGCCCGTCGACGGTGATGGTGGTGGGTCCGGCGGTGGTGACGTGCAGACGGGCCATGGCGGTCCTCCTCCCTGAGGATCGGTCCGGCTTGTTCAGGAGATTGAGAGGCGGGGCAGGTGGGCGGGCATCGGGATGGTGGCCATGGTGTGCAGGCCCGGCGGGGAGGCGAGCAGGCTGGGCAGCGCGTTCAGGGTGATCGCGCTGGTGGCGATGTCGCCGTGGACGCCCCCGGGGATCGTGACGTGGATCTCCGGCTCGCCGTGGATGCGGATGCTGTCGTGCGGGTCGGGCTGGCCGATGGCGGCCTGGAACTCCAGGTGCAGAATCTCGCGCTCGTCGGCATACGCGCGGGCCGTCTGCCGGACGCCCGCGCAGCGTCCCTTGGGGATGGGTCCCAGCGCGCAGACGAGGTCGCGCGTGGCGTGCACGGGCTGGATGTCCTCTTCCCAGCGCTCGATGCGCAGGCCCGTGTAGTGCGCGATGAAGTGCATGCTCTCGCCCAGGCCCACGTGGCGCAGCACGCCCTCGCGCACGCGCGCGGCGAACTGGGCGTCGTCGAGCCCGGCGCCGATCTTCTGCTGAAACGGGACGCGCCGCGACGAGGCGTCCTGCACGCGGTGGCAGGTGATGGAGCGGACCGAGCGGCTGACGCCGGTCATGAACGTCGGGAGCGCGTCCATGAGGAACCCGGGGTTCACGCCGGTGCCGAGGATGCGTCCGCCGGTGCGCCGGGCGAGGTCCTGGAGTTCCTCGGCGAGGGCGACGTGGCGGAGCCAGGGGTAGACGAGTTCCTCGCAGGTGCTGACCACGGCGACGCCGCGGGCGAGGAGTTCTCGGAACGTGTCCATGCACGAGGGCAGATCGGAGCGGGTGGTGACGATGGCGGCGTCAAGACGGTTCCAGTCGTCGAAGGCCTCGAGGTCCGGGAGGACGTGGAGGCGGTGGTCGGCGCGGGGGACGACGTCGGCGAGCGACTTTCCCCGCAAGGCCGGGGCGGAATCGACAACGCCGATGACCTGGCCAAGCCCGCGCTCGTGGAGATCTTCGAGGATCCGCTGCCCGAGGGGACCGACGCCGACATGGAGTATTCGTCTCATTCGTGCGGAGCGTAGCGTGCGGCGCTGTCCGGCGGGCGGGTGCGTGGTATTCTGGCGGCGCGGGAGGTCTCCATGCGTCGCGCGGGGTTCACGCTGATCGAACTGCTGGTGGTGATCGCGATCATCGCGCTGCTCATCGGGATCCTGCTGCCCAGCCTGGGCAAGGCCCGCGAGGCGGGGCGGTTCGTCGTGTGCCGCTCGAACATCCGCCAGGTGGGGCTGTCGTTCTGGACGTACGCGGCGGACTACAAGGTGATCCCCGGCGCGTACTGGCAGGGGCCGATCAACCTGGACTGGTGCGGGCGGAACAACCAGCGGTACAACGCCCAGCCCACGAACTGGACGCACCCGGTGCAGACGTCGGTGCTGTACCCGTACATGAGTTCGCAGGACCAGACGTTCGTGTGCCCGACGGGGCGCCGGGCGAACCAGTGGTACGACTACACGATGCCGATCCGGTTCGCGGGCGCGCGGGTCGACATCGACTGGAAGGTGAGTTACCCCGAGTCGCCCATGAACACGCTCTCGCCCCGCAAGTACTTCCCGGGCATCCCGATTCTCATCGAAGAGGACGAGTGGTGGTACAACGTGGCGAACGATGACGGGAGTTTCGCCAACAACGATCAGTTCTCGCGCCGGCACACGCGGCAGGGGAACATCGCGTACCTCGACGGGTCGGTGGGGGCGTTCGAGTCTCCGACCGGCGGGCGGAACAACCTGGAAGAGCCCAACGACCTTCGGGCGAACCACCTGCGCGTGCACGTGCGCAGCCAGATGTTCCCGATCGGCAGTTCGAGCGCCGCGGAGTGGGGCTGGCTGAACCGCCCCCGGTAGGATGCGCGGGGGGCGTGCTGACGGGGCCATAGGATCGGGCGTGAGCACCCGCCCCCCGGTGACGATCCGCACCATCCGCACGCTCGCGCGCGAAGGCCGCCCGTTCGCGTGCCTCACGTGCTACGACGCGACGACCGCGCGGTGGCTGGACCGTGCGGGCGTGCACGTGCTGCTGGTGGGCGATACGGCGGCGGAGATGGTGCTGGGCTTTGACCGGACGATCCACATGCCGCTGGACGTGCTGATCGCGCTGACGGCGGGGGTGAAGCGCGGGGCGGGTTCGGCGATGGTGATGGCGGACATGCCGTTCATGAGTTACCAGGCGTCGGCGGACGACGCGCTGCGGAACGCGGGGCGGTTCATGGTCGAGGGCCTGGCGGACGTGGTGAAGATCGAGGCGGACGAGTCGTTCGCGCCGCTGGTGTCGCGGATGGCGCGGGCGGGCGTGCCGGTGTGTGCGCACGTGGGAAGCCGCCCGCAGTCGGCGGGGCTGAGCGGCGGGTACGCGGCGGCGGGCCGGACGCCGGCGGAGGCGGACCGCGTGGTGCACGATGCGATCGCGCTGGAGCAGGCGGGCGCGGTGATGCTGCTGATCGAAGCGGTGCCCGCCGACGTGACGCGCCGGGTGATGGAGGCGACGACCGCGCCGTTGATCGGGATCGGGGCGGGCCCGGCCTGCCACGGGCAGGTGCTGGTGCTGCAGGACCTGCTGGGGATGACGGACCGCCCGCCCCCGTTCGCCGAGCCGGTGGCGCAGTTGGGCCCGATGATCCAGGCGGCTGGTGAGGCGTGGGTGAAGCGCGTGGAGACGCGGACGGTGCAATCGAACGGGGCGGGAATCCGTTCGGCCCCCGTGGCGAAGCCCTGAGTGCTGGCCGTCCGCGCCCAAGCGGGGGCGGGAAACGGTCGATCTTGGCGGGGCGGGCGGGCGCGGGCGATCCGATGCGCCGTGCGCGGCGTACGTGGAAGGGGCTGAGCCGCCGGTGGAGCGGGCGGAGCGGGGACGGCGCATGCGACGGATCGTTTCGTTCGGGCCGGCGTTCGTGGTGCTCGCATCGAGCGCGGTGGTGCTGTTCGCGGTGCCCGGCGCGATCCACGCGATCTCGTCGGCGCAGACGCGGGCCCGCGTGACCCTGGCGCGCGAGACGCTGGATACCGACGACATCCTGGAGCGGGTGAACGCGGCGGTGCGCGAGGTGGCGGCGGCGGTCGAGCCCAGCGTGGTGCACATCCAGGTCGCGGGCGCCGAGGGGCGGTTCCGCAGCACGTCGGGCTCGGGCTGGGTGTACGACGAGAATGGGCACGTGGTGACGAACGCGCACGTGGTGGCCGGCGCTACGAGCATGCAGGTGCAGTTCTTCGACGGGCGGGTGTCGCGCGCGACGCTGGTGGGAACGGACGCGCCCAGCGACATCGCGGTGCTGCGCGTGGAGCAGGGGCCGCACCTGATTCCGATCCGCCGCGCGACGGGCGATCGGGTGATGAAGGGCGAGCGGGTGTTCGCGTTCGGGTCGCCATTCGGGTTCAAGTTCTCGATGTCGGAGGGCGTGGTGTCGGCGCTGGGGCGGTCGGCGCGGACGGCGATGGGGTTTGCGGGGCTGTCGAACTTCATCCAGACGGACGCGGCGGTGAACCCGGGGAACTCGGGCGGGCCGCTGGTGGATGTGCGTGGGCGGCTGGTGGGGATGAACGTGGCGATCGCGACGGCGGCGGAAAGCCGCGGGAGCACGGAGGGGCAGAGCGCGGGGATCTCGTTCGCGATCCCGCTGGCGATGATCGAGTCGCGCGTGCCGCAGTTGATCGCGGGCGGGCCGGTGCTGTCGGGGTTCCTGGGCATCTCGTTCCCGAACGACGCGTACGACGCGGGGGTGTCGGGAGTGCCGGTGACGGACGTGACGCCCGGCGGGCCGGCGGCGCGCGCGGGCGTGCAGGTGGGCGATGTCATCGTGCGGATCAACGGGTCGCCGGTGGTGGGGTCCGAGTCGCTGCGCGGGGAGATCTCGTCCTTGAGCCCCGGGCAGGTCGCGGCGCTGGAGGTGCGGCGCGACGACGAGGTCGTTGAGATCAAGGTGACGCTGGGCGAGTTCCCGCGCCGGGCACGCGCGGCGGAGTATCAGCGCGAACTCGCGAGCGGGTTCGGGCTGGTGCTGCGCGACGTGAGCGAGGGCGCGGTGGTGTGGGAAGTGGCGCCCGGCATGGGTGCGCAGGGCGCCGGGCTGGAGCGCGGCATGATCGTGCGGTCGGTCGCGGGCAAGCCCGTGAAGGACGCCGACGAAGCGGCGACCGAACTGCTGTCGCAGGGGTTGCTCGCGGGCCGGCCCGTGCGGGTCCAGATCGTCGACGCCGAGGGCGTGCAGAAGACGATCACGCTGCGCGAGTCTGACGAGTAACGCCAGGACGAGTAAGCGACGCGGGGCGGGCGCGCGGGTTGGCAAACGCGCCGAAGAGCGGGCCGCGCCGTGGTCGATCGCGGCGGGGCGAACTGCGTTTCGCGTTAGTCCGCCGGGGTGATGCGCACGCGCACGGGCGAGCCGAAGGGAGGCAGGCGGGCGGGATCGGCGATCCACGCGGGGTCTTCGACGGCGGTGTCGTGGTGGTGCATCGCCGTCCAGGCGATGGTCTCGCCCCCGAAGGTCGTGAGGCCGACGATGCAGCCTTCGGCATCGGCGCGGTACACGCTGTCGCCCGCGCGCGTGATCATCTGCGAGCCCGCGAAGACCAGCCCGTGCCCCGCGTCGTGCGATACGAGCGACTCGCCGGTGCGTGCGCTGACGGCCCACGACGCCAGGGGCTCGGCGACATCGCGCCCGTCTCGCGCAACGTGCACCTCGACGCGCACGCGCGGGCCCGTGGGCGGGATGGCCCGGATGGTGTCGCCGGTCCAGTCCCAGCGCCCGGGCGCGCCGGGCTGCAGCCCGACGAGCAGCAACGCCGCGTGCACGTGCGAGGGGCGGGCGCGGGTCATGACGAGCGACTCGTGCTCCTTGGTGTCGGCGGTGCAGGCGAGCGCTTCGAGGAAGATGCGGGGCGTCTGCGGGTTGTGCGGGTCGATGGGCACGACGCCGTCGAACTCGACCTCACGCCGGGCGATGTGCACGCGGACGTGCGGGAAGACCTCGCGCCACGCGGCGTCATCTGCGGCGGGCGCGGGTGGCGCGGGTGGCGCAGCGGCGGGCGGGGCCGGTGTGTCGGGCGCGGGCGGTGTGTCGGGCGTGGCGGGCGAGGCGGGGGAAGGCGTGTGCGCGCGGGCCTCCGCGTCGCGGCGCGGGGGCTCGCGCCGTGTGGCCGAGCGGCACGCGGGCAACGACGCGCCGACAGCCAACGCAACGAGCACGGCGAGGCGCGCGGGGCGCATCATGGAGCGATCTCCCGCGCGAGGCGTGCGAAGTGCTCGCCCCGCGCTTCGTAGTTGGTGAACTGGTCCCACGACGCGCACGCCGGGCTGAGGAGCACGATGTCGCCCGGGCGGGCGCGGGCGCGGGCCGCGAGGATCGCCCGGTCGAGCGTGGCGCACTCGATGGCCCGCCCGGCGCCGGCGGCGGCGATCGCCCGTCCGGTCGCGCCGATCGCGTACAGCCCCGCGAGCGACGGCGCGAGCGCGCCGACGGGCGCGAGGTCCGAGCCCTTGTCGTACCCGCCCGCGATCAGGTGCACGCGCGAGGTGTCGGGGAACGCGCGGACCGCGAGCAGGGCGGCCTCGGGCGTGGTCGCCTTGCTGTCGTTGTAGTAGCGCACGCCGGCGTGCTCGGCGACGAACTGCAGGCGGTGGGGGAGGCCCGGGAAGGTCGCCAGCGAGCCCGCCGCGGCGCGGGCGGCGTCGTCGAACGCGGGCTCGCCCGGGGCCGCGTGCGCACCCGCGACGGCCAACGCCACGGCGTACGACGCGACCACCGCGTTCAGCCGGTTGTGCGCGCCCGGCACCATGAGCGACGGCGGGCGCAGCGACGGGTGCGCGTCGGGCCAGTTGTCGGGGCGGGCGTCTTGGCGGGCGTCGGGCGGGTCGATCACGTGCAGCGGCGCGGGTGTTGGCCCCAGAGAAGCCGCGAGGTCTCGCCCCACGACGACGCCCGCGTCGCCCGCCCGCTGCTGGCGGAAGATGGCCAGCTTGCTGTCGCGGTAGTGCTCGAACGACCCGTGCCAATCGAGGTGGTTGGGCGCGAGGTTCGTGAGCACGCCGATGCCGGGCGACCAGGCGCGGGCGCCTTCGCCCAGCCAGTGCAGCATGAACGACGAGAGTTCGAGCACGACGCGATCGGTCGGCGCCACGTGCGCCAGGCTCTGCAGCAGCGATCCCCCGATGTTGCCCGCGAGGTGCGTGCGAACGCCCGCGGCATTCAGCGCGTGCGCGATCATCGCGCTCGTCGTGCTCTTGCCCGCCGAGCCCGTCACGCCGATGACGCGATCACGCCTCAGACGCTCGACGAGCAGGCCGACCTCGGTGGTGATCGGCACGCCCGCGGCCTGGGCGGCCCGTAGGAACCGGTTGTCCCAGGGGTGGGGCACCGCCGGGTTCGCGATGACCAGGTCGCACGTGGTGAAGTCGCGCTCGTCGTGCGCGCCCAGGCGGAGCGTGACGACGCCGCGCTCGACGAGCGGCGCGAGCGAGGCGAGCGGCGTCGCCAGGGCGTCGGCGGGCTCGAGATCGGTGACGTGCACGTGCGCCCCGCGCGAGGCGAGGAACGTCGCGACGCCCAGCCCGCCCCC
Organism: Planctomycetota bacterium; assembly: GCA_033763975.1. Classification (NCBI taxonomy): domain Bacteria; kingdom Pseudomonadati; phylum Planctomycetota; species Planctomycetota bacterium. Next base: position 75,270 of record JANRJM010000008.1, on the reverse strand, counting down.
GAAGCGTCCCAGGCCCATCACCGTCACGCGCTTGCCGGGCAGGGCGCCGTCGCTGGTCGGCGATGCCGGCGTTGGGGCGGTGGACGCGTGGGGCGCGGGGGCGGGGTCGGGCACGCGTTCAGAGTAGTGCCGCGGGGTCGACATCGACCTGCGTGCGGCTGTCGGCGTGCAGGAGGCCCGCGGCCCTCGCGCCGGCGAGGGCCCGCTGGATGGGCCCGGCACGCGGCGCGAGCAGCTCGACCGCGATCCGGTGCTCGCCCGCGATGCGCGCGATGACGCACGGCATGGGCCCGCGCACGCGGAGCGTGCCTTCGGCGAGGAACCGGTCGGCGAGCGCCTGGGCGGCCTCGCGCGCGCGGGCGGGGTTCTCGTCGCGGCAGATGACGCGCGCGAGGCGCGCAAAGGGCGGGAGGTCGGTGCGTTCGCGCGCCGCGAGCTCGAGCGCCGCGAACGACTCGAAGTCGTGGCGCGAGGCGAGGACGATCGCGGGTTCGTCGGGGCGCAGGGTCTGGACGATGACGAGGCCCGGGGCGACGCCGCGCCCGGCGCGCCCCGCGACCTGGCTCACGAGCTGGAAGGTGCGCTCGGCGGCGCGGAAGTCGGGCGTGGAGATGGAGGTGTCGGCGTCGATGACGCCGACGAGGCGGACGTTGGGGAAGTCGAGCCCCTTGGCGATCATCTGGGTGCCCAGCAGCACGCGGGCCTCGCCGCGCTCGAACGCACCCAGCGCCCGCGCGTAGTCGGCGGCGGAGCGGACCTCGTCGGAATCGAGCCGCAGCAGCGTCGCGCCGACCTCGAGCCCGAGCGAGGCGAACTTGCCGGCGAGTTCGTCCTCGGCGCGCTGCGTGCCCCAGCCGAAGAGCGACATCTTCGACGCGCACAGCGGGCAGACGGGCGGCACGCGCTGGGCCGCGTCGCAGTGGTGGCAGCGCACGATGCCCCCGCCGGGCGCGTCGCCGGTGCGGTGCACGACGAGCGACGCGTCGCAGTGGTCGCAGGCGAGCACGTGCCCGCAGGCGGTGTTTCGGCACCAGACGTAGCGCGCGAGCCCGCGCCGGTTGAGCAGCAGGATGGCTTGGCCGCCCGCGCGGAGCGTGCGTTCGAGGGCCGCCTCGAGCGTGGGTCCGAGCAGGTGGACGCGCCCGTCGTCGAGCCCCGCGGCGCGCCGTGCGCGGCGTTCCTGGGTCATGTCCACGATGTCGACCTGCGGGAGCGTGCCGCCCCCGACGCGCGCGGGCAGCGTCCACAGGCGGTACTTGCCGGTGCGGGCGTTGTGCCAGGATTCGAGCGCGGGCGTGGCCGAGCCGAGCACGATCGGGACGCCGGCCTGGTGGGCGCGCTGGACGGCGGCGTCGCGCGCGTGGTAGCGGGGCGCGCGGTCCTGCTTGTACGACGCGTCGTGCTCTTCGTCGACGACGATCATGCCGAGGTTGACGACGGGCGCGAACATCGCGGAGCGGGCGCCGACGACGACGCGTGCCGCGCCGGCGGCCGCCCGGAGCCAGGCGCGCCGGCGCTGCGCGGGCGTGAGGCCCGAGTGCAGCGCGGTGACGAGCGCGGGGCCGAAGCGGTCGGTGAACCGCGAGACGGTCTGGGGCGTGAGCGAGATCTCGGGGACGAGCACGATCGCGGCGCGCCCGGCGCGCAAAGTGCGCTCGATGAGCCGCAGGTAGACCTCGGTCTTGCCCGAGCCCGTCACGCCCCGCAGCAGGTGCACGCCGAAGCCGGGCGAGGCGGCGATCCCCTCGACGGCGGCGTGCTGCTCGGGGGTGAGTTCCGGCACGGGCGCGCGGGGCCGGGCGGGCGCGAGCGAGTCGGGGTCGGTGAGGTCGTCGGCGGTGCGGACATCGTCCCACAGGCGCAGGCGGCCCGCGCGCGCGAGCGAGTCGAGCGGCGCCCGCGACTTGACCTCGGCGAGCGCGATGGCGCGTGCGAGCGGCATGGGCCAGAGGTCGCGGGGCGCCCCGAGCAGGCGCTCCAGGGCGACCCGGGCCGTCGCGCGGAGCGCGGGGCGGGCGGGCGCGGCACGGGCGGGCGCGTCCGGCGGTGCACCGTCGGGGGCGTCGGGCTCGACGGGATCGATGTCCGGCGCGAGGTCGACGAGGGTCACGGTGCGGGCACGCCGCTCGACCTTGACGGCGGCGGGCATCATGCCGGCGAGGACGATGCCCAGCGGGCAGGCGTAGTACTCGGCGATCCACCGGGCGAGCGCGACCAGGTCGGGCGGCAGGCGGGCGTGCGTGCGCCGGGCGATGAGGCGGACGCGCGTCGGGGAGAGCGTGCCGAGGAGTTCGGGGCCCCCGACATCGACGACGATGCCCGCGACCCGCCGCACGCCGCGTCCGAGCGGAACCTCGACGCGCTCGCCGACGGACGGGGCGTCGGCGTCGAAGGCGTAGGTGAGGGTCGCGTCGTCGGTGTCGAAGGCGTGTTCGAGCGCGACGCGCGCGTACCCGGCCGGGGCGGCGTGCCGCGGGTCGTCACCTGTCGCGAATAACTCTTCGTGCACGCGCGCTACGCTCCCGCTTTGATGAACACACACGTCACGGTATCGTCCCCGGTCGCACGCCTGGCGCTCGCGGATGGGTCGGTCTATGTCGGTTCGCCGTTCGGGGCCCGCGGGCGGGGCGTCGAATCCGTCGGCGAGGTCGTGTTCAACACGGCCATGTGCGGCTACCAGGAGTCGCTCACCGACCCGTCGTATTCCGGGCAGATCCTCGTGCAGACGTTCCCGATGATCGGGAACTACGGCGTGAACAGCGAGGATGTGGAATCGCGCGGCGTGCAGGTCGCGGGGTTTGTCGTGCGAGAACTCGCCGCGACGCACTCGAACTACCGGGCCTCGGAGTCGCTGGACGCGTACCTGGCGCGCCACGGCGTGTTGGGCATCACGGGGATCGACACCCGGGCGCTCACCCGCCGGCTGCGCGGGGGCGGGGCGATGGCCGGCGTGCTGACGGACCGCCAGGACCGGACGGACGCGGAGCTGGTTGAGGCGGCGCGCCGTGCGCCGTCGATGGCGGGGCAGAATCTCGTGCCGCGGGTGGGGTGCACGAGCGGGCGGACCTGGAGCCAGACGCTGGGCGACTGGGCGCCGGCGGCGACGCCGGCGGCGAGCGCGTTCGGCCGCGGTTCATCCGAGCCGGGCAAGGGCTCGTTCCGCGTGCTGACGCTCGACTGCGGCGCGAAGGCGAACATCCTGCGGAACCTGGCGTCGCGCGGGTGCGAGGTGCTGGTGGTGCCGCACGACACGCCGGCGGCGGAGATCGTCCGCAAGTACCGCGCGGGGGAGATCGACGGGGTGTTCATCTCGAACGGCCCGGGCGACCCGGCGGCGGTCGAGGCGACGATCGCGACGCTGCGCGACCTGCTGCACGAGCCGGCGGCGCAGGCGGTCCCGATGTTCGGGATCTGCCTCGGGCACCAGTTGCTCGCGCTCGCGGCGGGCGGCACGACCTACAAGCTCAAGTTCGGGCATCGCGGGGCGAATCAGCCGATCTTGAACACGCGGTCCGGGCGTGTGGAGATCACCAGCCAGAACCACGGGTTCGCGGTGGATACGCGGTCGATCGAGGCGGCGGGCGGCGAGGTGACGCACGTGCACCTGAACGACCAGACGCTGGCGGGGTTCCGGCTGAAGGACCGCCCGGTGTTCAGCGTGCAGTACCACCCGGAGGCGTCGCCCGGGCCGCACGACTCGGGGTACTTGTTCGACGAGTTCGTGCGGTCCATGGCGGAACGGCGTGCGGGGAAGCCGGTCCGGTTATAGGACGCCGGGCGCGAGGGCGATGCGGCGGGTAGCGCGGCCGCGGGCGAAAGCGTGCAAGATGTTTGGGCGGAACGCGTTGAGGCGATCGGTGCCGCGGCGGAAGAGCGGGCCGCGGAGCACCGAACGCGTACCTGACTTCAAGCGCGGAATGTCAGACCTTGGCAAAATTTCGCGGATGCGCGGGCGCATTCTGCTTGCGAAATCTGGGCGGAGAAGTAGATTGCGTGAAGATATCTCGGGGGTGGACCTTCGCGTGTGTGTGCGGGGTTCCGGCTTGGTTTCTGGTCCGAGTTGTGTGGGACAGGCGTCCAAGGAGCGAGAGTCCCAGAAAACGCCGAAGCGAAGGGGAGGGGTGGTCGAAAAGTACCCGCGAGAGGTCCCATGCCAAGTCCGGGGCCGGTCGCGGTGTGAGTCGAAGCGCAGTATCCCTCGAACGGAGCGAGGGTGAGGCCGGGGCGGCGTGGCTGCCTCGGTGGTTGGTGAGAACAGTCCCCCATGTGGGACACGACAAGAGGAGTTCATGCAATGCGGAAGAGTCTTCTGATCGCGTTGGCCGCCGGCACGCTGTGCCCCGCGGCCCTGGCTCAGGTGAGCGAGAGCACCACGCCGGCGCCGTTCGGCGGTCACGTGGTGATCAACCAGGACGGCGCCCCGCCGTTCGGCGACCGGGCCATCGGCGTGGTGTATGACAACGGCAGCAACGTGTTCGGCGGCGGCGGGCAGCTCGTGGTGCTCGGCACGACGAACGCGCTGGACGACGTGAACCTGGCTCCCGGCCCCTGGGCCGGGCTGACCGGGCGCGCGATCACCAGCATCAACTGGTTCGTGCAGACCTCGGGCACCGCGTGCGGCAACGGGAGCGGCACTGGCCCCGTGAACCCGTTCGACGTGGTGATGGACTTCTACACGGCGGCGGACTTCACCGCCCCGAACATGCTGACGCCCGCGACCCCGTTCGGGACGGTTCGCATCCCGATCGCGGCTGGCGGCCTGGACTGCGGGTTCATCTGGTCGGTGACCTCGGCGCTGACGGTTCCGCTGCCGGTTCCGGACGGGACGAACCAGATCTACATCCAGACCCGCTTCGTGCAGACGGGCACGAACACGCTGCTCCCCTTCGCCTCCGCGGGCACGGGCACGCAGTGGGCGTTCCCGGTGTGGGGTCTGGAGCCCACGACGCGCGTCGGCGCGAGCGTGTCGAGCTACGGGCGTGACATCAACGGCAACAGCGTGTTCGCCGGCGGCACCCCGATCATCACCGGCGCCGGCGCCGGCGCGCACGAGCACCGCGAGACGAACGCGGGCGCTCCGGTGCGCGGGCTGGTCATCCGCCTGTTCGGCGACATCCCCCCGCCGCCCCCGCCCACGGGCATCGACCTCGGCTGCGTGACCGACGGCACGACCGTCGTGAACAACGCCGGCGGCACGGGCGTCCAGTGGTACCAGGTCTGCGTCGCCCAGGGCGCCGAAGACGTCGCGCTGAAGTACTTCGACATCGACTCCGAGGGCTCGGGCTCGGACGTCGCCATCGGCCTGTACGGCGCTGACGGCAACCTGGCCGGCCAGAGCGGCTCGGACGACAACGACGGCTCGGGCAACAACGCCCAGCTGACGTTCGGCGTCGGTCGTCGCGCGGAAGTCGCCGACGGACTGCAGTACGACGGTCGCGACGGGCAGCTCGCCGCCGGCACGTACTACCTCGCCGTGGCGCCCACCGGCTCCTCGTTCGGCGCGAACGCCTTCGGCGTGAGCCCGGTCGGGACCAACGGCGCCTTCACCCTCAACATCCGCACCAACACCAACGGCGCGCCGGCCCCCGCCAGCGTGACCCCCCTGATCAACCACCAGGACTACGCGGCCTCGCCCCCCGGCGGCCCGATCGTCTACCCCGACTTCCGCCAGGGCACGGCGACCGATTCCGGCCTGCGCGGCGTGCTGTGGTCGCGGTTCGAGCTCACCGCCACCGCCGGCGCCGGTGACTCGTTCCTCGACATCGACTTCGCCCGTCTCTCGACTCCCATCGCCGATGGCGTCGCGTACATCTTCAACTCCAACGGCGACCTGGTCGCCTTCTCGGACGACGAGGGCGAGGCGGCCCTCCCGCAGTTCTCCTTCGGCGCCGGCAGCGGCCCGCGCACCTACCCGCCGGCCGTCAACACCTTCGAAGGCCTGAACGGCACCCTGCCCGCCGGCACCTACTACATGGCTTCGGCCCTCTTCGCGACCCAGGACCTCCAGCCCATCAACGACGGGCGCTTCCACGTCCGCGGGACCTCGGGCTCGAACCTGACCCTCGGCGCCGACATCTACACCGGCGGCACGCCCACCACCCCCTGTGACCCCGACGTCAACCAGGACGGCAACGTCGACCAGGACGACATCTCCTGCCTCGCGCAGGCGGTCGCCGGCGACCCCACCTGCCTGGGTGGCGGCGTCGACCCTGACTTCAACCGCGACGGCAACGTCGACCAGGACGACATCGCTGCGCTCGAGCAGGTCGTCGGTGGCGCCCCCTGCCCGTAAGTGGGCGGAACGCCAGAAAGTCGGCACAGGCCGGCTTGTAAGTACTGTGTGAACTCCGCGCCCCGGGGCCCTCAAAGCCCCGGGGCGTTTTCGTTGGTGGCGGGCGACATGGCGGCACGTGAGCGTTGACGCGCGCCAAGACACGCGCGCAGCGAGGTTCGTCGTGGCTCACGGCGTGCGCAGGCGCAGCACGCCCGGGGCACGCTCGTAGCGGGGCACGGCGGTGTCGGCGGCTTGCGACCAGAGGTCGATGCCGCCCGCGACCGAGCGGGCGTCTTTGAGCGATTCGATGCCGCTGGCGCGGAGGATCATCGCGCCGTCGAGCGAGCGCCGCCCGTGGTGGCAGATGACGTAGACGGGCACGCCGGGCGGGACGTCGATCTCGTCGGCGCGGGCGCCCAGTTCATCGAGCGGCACGTGCACGCTGCCGGGCACCCGGACCAGGTCCCACTCCGGCTGGGTGCGACAGTCCACGAGCACGCAGGCCCGGCGCGAGAGGCTCGCGTGCGCGTCGGCGGGCGAGACCTCGTAGTCGGGGTGGACGCGGTGGGGGTGCGTCACCGGTTGAGTTCCCGCGTTGGCGCGGTGTCGGCGGGTTGTTCGACGGGCGCGGTGACGGACGTGGCCTGCCGGGCCGCGGGGACGCGCCAGTACGAGCGGGGAAGGTGGCGGACTTCCTGCCACGGCGGGAGGTAGAAGAACCGCGGGATGAGCAGGACGCCGTCCCAGGCGGCGAGGAAGGGCGACGCGGCGGTCTCGGCGACGCGGACGTCGAGCGTGTCGCCCTCGAGTTCGAGGGCGGTGGAGACGGTGACGGGGTCGCCGCGCTGGCGGGCGGTGTCGTCGGTCCAGCGCGGCGGGCGGGCGTAGCGCGGATAGCCGTACGTGCCGTCGACGGGAACGAGGACTTCCTGCGGCGTCCAGGCGGAGCGGTCGAGCGTGCGAGGGCCGGGCTCGTCGTGCGCGCGAGCGGCGTCGGGGGTCGTCGCGCCCGCACGATCGCGGAACGCCTCGAGCTCGACGGCGTTCGCGGGGTCGTTGAGGCGGCCGAGCGTGTGGCGGTTGTTGGCGTCGGCGAGGCAGCCGCCCAGCGCGAGCGTGCAGGCCCCGGCGACGACGAGGGCGAGGTGCGTGGTGGTCACGGCTACAGGGTAGCGGAGTCCGCGTCGGACGGGTGCGCGTCGGAGGGGTCGGGGGGCTCGCCGAGCACGGCGCGGGCCGCGTCGAGCGAGGCCTCGGCGTCGTGCCCGCGCCGCGCGAGCGCGCCGAGCACGCGGCGCCAGCGGGCGTGCGCATCGAGCGAGGCGGGCAGGCGGGCGGCGGCGGCCCGGGCGGCGGCGAGCGCGAGGGCGGCGTCGGTGGGGGCGGCGTGGATCGCCCGGGCCGCGGCGCGGGCGGGGAGGGAGCGCCGGCGCGCACGGTCGCGCATGAGGGCGTGCGATTCGCCCCGTTCGCCGGCGGCGTCGGCGATGCGCCGGGCCAGGGCGTCGTCGTTCAGGAGGTTCGAGGCGACCAGGCGCGCGATGGTGCGCTCGACGGCGGCGGGCGGGAACTTCGCCAGGCGGGCGCGCAGCTCGGCGGTGCTGCGGTCCTGCACGCGGAGCAGGCGCAACGCCGCGCGATAGGCCTTTTCGTCGGGAGTGAGCGGGCGGGTGGGCACGGTGCGTGATCTCGGCTCGTGACGGCGTGTTGTCGGCGGCGCGTCTTCCACGCCTGCGCGTCCGCGGTTACCTCTCGGCGACTAGTCCTCCGCGTCGAGCGCGAGCGCGCGGAGTTCGTTGAGCGCCTTGGCGTCGCCGGCCTGGGTCGCGGCGGCGATGCCGGTGCGCAGGGCGGCGCGGGCGTCGTCGGCGCGCCCGGCTTCGAGCTGCACGCGGGCCTTGTGGTAGTACGCGTAGAGGTAGGTGGGATCGGCCGCGAGGCAGCGGTCGAAGAAGTCGACGGCGGTGTCGGTGGCGCCGTGCTTGGCGTGCTCCTGGGCGAGGGCGTAGAGCACGAAGGGGTCGTTGGGATCGGCGGCGAGGAGCTTCTCGAGTTGGGCGATGGAGGGCATGCGCGAGGATAGTGCCGACGCGAGACGCGGCGGGCGGGGGACGGACGCGCCGTGCTACGCTGGGGCTTTGCGGGAGGGTGCGATGGCGGACGTGAAGACGCTGGGCGTGATCGGTGCGGGGCAGATGGGCGGGGGCATCGCGCAGGTCGCGGCGATGGCGGGGATCGAGTGCGTGGTGTTCGACGCCTTCCCCGGCGCGATCGAGAAGTGCAAGGGCGTGCACGCCAAGAGCCTCGCGAAGCTGGTCGAGAAGCAGAAGATCTCGCAGGCCGACGCGGACGGCGCGGCGGGGCGGGTCCGGTTCGTCACGAGCCTGGATGCGCTGAGCGGGGCCGACTGGGTCGTCGAGGCGATCGTCGAGGACGCGGCGGTCAAGAAGGATTTGTTCGCGAAGCTGGCGGCGATGTTCCCGCGCGAGGACGTCGTGCTCGCGACGAACACGAGCAGCATCAGCATCACGCAGATCGCGGCGGCGGCCGGGGGCGCGGCGTCGCGGGTCGTCGGCATGCACTTCTTCAATCCCGTGCCGCTGATGGCGCTGGTGGAGGTCATCCCCGCGATGCAGACGGCGCCGGGGGTGGTGGAGCGGACGATCCAGTTGGCGACGAAGATGGGCAAGACGCCCCTGAAGGCGAGCGACCGCGCGGGGTTCGTGAGCAACCGCGTGCTGATGCCGATGATCAATGAGGCGTTCTACGCGTGGATGGAGGGCGTGGCCGAGCCCGAGGCGATCGACGGGATCATGAAGCTCGGGTGCAACTTCCCCATGGGCCCGCTGCGCCTGGCGGACTTCATCGGGCTCGACACGTGCGTGCACATCATGGACGTGCTGGCCGACGGTCTGAACAACGACCGGTACCGCGCGTGCCCGTTGCTCAAGCAACTGGTGACGGCCGGGCGATTGGGCGACAAGTCGCGCCGGGGCGTGTACGAATACCCGGCGAAGTAGCCCCCGAGCGTGCGGGCGCGTGGTGTCGGCGGGGAGGTCATCATGCGACGATCCAGGAGAGGCGGGGCGAGCCTCGCGGGGTTGCTGGCCGGGCTGATCGGCGTGGCCGGGTGCGATCGGCAGCCGGCGCCGGGCGTGGCGCCGGGGCCGTCGGCTGCGGGAGCGCCAGCGCCGGTCGCGCCCGGAACGACGGACACGCTGGACGCGATCTTTGCGCGATCGCACGCGGCGTATGCCGCCCTGCTACGCGAGGACCAGCCTGCGACGGGCGAGGACGCGCTGGCGGTGATCGAGGAAGCGGGTGCGCGGGTGCTGGAGGTGGAGCGGTCGCTGCTCGAGTCGGGCGACGGTGTTCAGTTCGACGCGCTGTGGAGCAAGGACGCAACGCCCGCGCAGCGCGACGCCGCGCGCCGGGGCGTGGAGGGACTGGAGGCGGCGGGCGTGGGCGCGCTGATCGCAAAGGCGGCGGCGCTGCCGCGCGCAGTCCCGGTGCACGAGGCGAGCGGGCCGCTGATCGACACGAAGTTGCCGCAGCTCGGTCGTCTGCGGTCGTTGACGCGGCTGAACTCGGCGCGGGCGGTCATCGCGCTGGAGGCGGGCGACGCCGAGGCGTTTGTGGAGCGGGTGGGCGAGATCCTGGCGCTGGGCGTGCACGGCTCGCGCCAGGGCCCGATCATCGCGCACCTGGTGGGTTTCGCGGTGCAGTCTCGCGCGTTGGAGGTGATCCGGCAGGGGATCCTCACCGGGCGCCTGGACGACGCGTCGCTGGCACGGCTGGCGTCGCTCATCGAGGAGCAGGCCGTGGCGCCGTTGAGCCGCGCGTTGCGCGCGGAGCGGCTGCTGGCGTCGGACACGATCGAGTTCGTGTACTTCACGGGGCCGGAGGGGCTGGCGTATCTGCGGGGGTCGACGGACGGGGCGGTTGTGCCCGACGTGCGCACCCGCGTGGTGCCGGAGGGGCGTGCGCTCGGGCCGGGCATGCCCGATCGGGCAACGCAGCAGCGCCTGTCCGAGGAGGCGTATGACCTGGTCGACGAACTGGCGGCGATGCTGCCCGCCGCGCGTCGCGGCGCGGGCGGGTGGGAGCGTCTGGACACCATTCGCAACGAGAACCTGCTGCTGGGCATTCTGATGCCGGCGCTGGACAAGGCGTTGGCGTCGCGGGACATGTTCGAAGCCGATCGGAGCGGCACGCGGGCGCTACTGGCGCTCGCGCGGGCGGAGCGAGCGCTGGGCGCGCCCCCGGAGACACTGGCGGCGCTCGTGCCGGCGTTCGTCGCGGGCGTGCCTGTCGACCCGTACACCGGGCACGCGCTGGGATACATGCCGCCGTCGAAGGGGCCGTACGAGGGCGGGCGGCGGTTCGTGCTGTACGCCGCGGGCCCGGACGGGACGGACGACGGAGGGAAGGTGGACTTTGCCGAGCCGCTCCGATCGCAGAGCGCGGGCGGCGCGGGGCTGGATTTCCTGCTGAACCGCGAGTCGGCGGAGCGATGAGGCGGCGGCGGGGTCGGGGCTTCGCAACCCGCGCAAGGCGGTGGAGGTAGACGGTCCCGCATGCGCCTGCCGATGTCCAGGGTGTACCGCGCGTTCCCGGAGCTGGACGCCTTCAGCGACGAGCAATGCGCGGGGTTCGTTCGAGCGACGAAGCGCCGCCTGGGGCGTCGTGCGCTGCGCGTGCTGCTGCAGGGCATCGCGACGGTCCTTGGGATGGCGTGCGGGGCCGGTGTCGCGTGGGCATACTCCGAGTATGTCCTGGGCGGGGACTCGCTGCGCCTCACGGATGCCGCGTACCTCGCGATGATGGCCGGCGTGTTCGTGCTGGTGATCGGGCTGGGCGGCGCCGGCTGGCTGGTGACGCGCGACGTGCTGCTGCGGCGCGGCATCCGGCGCGTGCTGAGCACGCGCGGCACGTGCCCGGCGTGCGGGTACGGGCTGACGGGGATCCCGCTTGTGGCCGACGGGCGCGTGTTGTGCCCCGAGTGCGGGTTCCACGCGACGCCCGACGAATCGCTCGGCGAGGTGCAGGTGAACGAGGCGGGCGTGCGGCTGTTCATGCCCTCGCCCGAGATGACCAAGGCCGGCGGACGCGTGCGCACGCCCGAGGAGCGCCGGCGTCTGCGCACGCGCATCACGTGGGCCTTGGCGACGCCGGTCGTGCTGCTGCTGGTGCTCGCGCTGGGGTACGAGGTGTTCATCCGCTGGCAGGCCGGGGTGGCGGCGCGCGAGCGCCCGGGCGCGCCGGGCCTCGTTGAGTTTGTGCTGTCGCAGCAACCCCCGGGCACGAAGGAAGGCGACCCCAACGCGTGGGATTCGTTCGACCAGGCCCGCATGCGGAAGGAACAGACCGACGCGAACACCTGGCGCGCGGCGGCCGCGATGGCCGGGGCCGACGGCGTGTATCCGTCGTTCGGCGCGCTCTACGACCGGTCGGTGTCGGGCCAGGCACACGTCGACGAGCGCAACGAGCGCGGGCGCGTGCTGGCGATCGACCTGCTCGGGCAGTATCGCGCGGCGGGCGTGTTCGACAAACTGGACGAGATGGCGACGCGCCCGTTCGCGGTGCGGCCGATCACACTCCCTCCCGGAGCGCCCAGTCTCGGGATGCTGCTGCCCGAACTGGGCGTGGCGCGTGAGTTCGCGCGGATCAACGCCGGGCGGATGACGCTCGCGCTCGCCGACGAGGACGAGCGCGAGTGGGTGTCTGCGTACGAGTCTTCGCTGGCGATGTCGCGCATTCTGAAGTCGCAGATCTTGCTGTTGGATTGGCTGGTCGCGTTCGCGATCGAGGCCCTGGCGTTCGAGCGGCTGAAGGACTTCGTCGCGTCACGGCCTGATGCGGGGACGGTGCAGGCGGCGGAAGGCGCGTTCGTGCGCCAGCAGTCGCACCTGCCCTCGAGCAGCATGATCGAGGGCGAACGTCTCGTGCAACAGGACACGATCGCCTGGGTGTTCGAGGATCCATCGCGCGTGCGGCTCGAACGCTGGTCGAGACCGCTCAAGGCGATCTCGTTCGGGTCCCATCTGCCGAGCGGGCGTCTGGGGACGTACCGGTCCAACCTTCGCGCGATGGATCTTCGCTTCGCGGTGCTTCGCGGGAAGATCGAGACGGAGCCGCACGAGCGGACTGCGCTCGCGCCCGCGGATGAGACCAATCTCTTGCTGATGGCGTTGCTGGCGCCGACGCCCGACCGCTTGATCGCGCCATCGACGATGGCGGCGCTCCATCGTCGCGCCACGCGCATCATGCTGGCGTTGGAACGCAGCCGGCTCGCGACGGGCGCGTACCCGGCGACGCTCGCCGAACTCGACGGGCTCGACGCCGACACGCTCCGCGACCCATGGTCGGGCAAGACGCTCGGGTATCGGCGCGAGGGCGGCGGGTACGTGCTGTACAGCGCGGCGGCGGACGGCGTGGACGACGGAGGCGTGTTCGATCCGGCCGCTGGGCCCAGTGTGCTCGTGCCCGGTTCGATCGCGGGGCTGGACTATCTGATCCATCGCCAGCCGGGAGACCGTGTGCTGCCCACGCCGCGTGAGCCGCTGCCGATCTCGCCCGATGCGGAGGATCCCGACAACCAGCCCCCGGGCTGAGGCGCGGGCCGCGCGCGTCACCGAGGCGGCGGGGGAATGGGCGTGGTGGGGGCCGTGGGGGTGGTCGGCGGTGTGGTGGCCTTGGGAGCCGCCTGCTGGAGGTAGGCCTTGGCGCGCGCGAGGTTCTCGGCGGCGCGGGTTTGCGCCGGGTCGATCTTGAGCGCGTTCTCGAAGCAGGTGATCGCGCCGCGGAGTTCACCCCGGCGGCCCTTGTACGTGCCGAGCATGCTCCACACGAGCGCCTGGTTGGGGTCGAGGTTCAAGGACGCCTCGGCGGCGCGCTCGGCGTTGGCGGGGTTGCCGAGCGCGTCTTCGATGGTCGCGATCTTGTTCCACTCGTTGGCGTGGGCGGGGCCGAGGTCCTGCGCCTTTACATAACACGGCAGGGCGTCCCGGGGCCTGCCGCCCTGGAACAGCGCGTCGCCGCGCGCCACGTGCAGGTCGCGGGCGTCGGGCTCGAGCGCGATCGCCTCGGCGAGCACGCGCTCGGCAAGGTCGAATCGCGGGGCGCTGAGGAGGGCGCGCGAGGCCTCGCGCAGCACGCCCGAGCGGCGTTCGCGCGGAAGCGCGCGGAGCGAGGCCCAGCCCTCCGGGTCGTCGGCGGCGCCCAGGCGGGCGGTCGCGTCGAACGCGCGCAGGTTGAGGTTCCGCGGCTCGGCCGCGAGCCCCCGCGTGATCCACGCGCGCGCAAGTTCCGGTCGTCCGAGCGCGAACCACGCGGACGCGAACCCCTCGGCCCGCCAGGCGCGCGTGGGCGCACCGACGCCGCGCTTCCACGCGGGCGGGGTGTCGGGCGGGAAGGTCTCGGGCGGGGGCGGCGCGATGAGGCCCGGCGACGCCGCGGCGATCACGGTCGCGTGCGCGGGCGTGCGGCGGTAGAACACCACGCTGCGATGATCGACGAAGACGGGAGCCCACTGTGGCGAGCGGGCCATCGTGCTGATGAGATCGTCGTAGCCGACGGTGGGGAGGATCGCGGCGTCGATGGCGCGGGCGTTGGCGAAGGCGTCCCAATCGGCGCCGGAGATGGTGGAGACTTCGGTCAGAAGTTGCGGGCCGTAGGCGTCGGTCCGTCCGTCGATGAACACCGGGATGGAGTGGGCGCGCCAGATGAGGTACGCGCCGTCGCGGATGGTGTTGAAGAGGCGTCCGGAGGGCGGGTTCTCGGCGAGGAACGCGACCCCGCCCGCGGGCAGGGTCCATTCCACGACGCCGAAGCCCGACTCACGCGGCTGGTTGAGGCGCGGTCCGACGCGGTCCGACGCGATGAACCATGCCGCCAGCAGGCAGGCGACGAGGAACGCCACGGGCGACGCGCGCCGCGCGAGAACGGACGCGGCGGACGGGGCGCGGGGCGAGCCGGCGTGCGGCGAGGAGCGTCTCGCGGCGGCGAGCGATCGCAGTTCGCCCAGGGCGGCCCACGCCGCCATGAGCGCGAGCATCGGCGCGTTGCGCTGCAACTGAATGAAGAGAATCACGCCGAGCGCGAGGATGCCCAGACGCACGACGTCGAAGCGCCGGATGTTCAGCGCGGCGATCGTCACGCCCACGCACGCGAGGATCGCCCCGGCGACGAGGTCCCACGTCCAGTCGGCGAGCGGCATCTCGGTGGGGCTGCGCATCTCGCCGATGAACTGGTTGGTGGCGTGCCCGGCCCGCGTCTCGCGGAACATCTGCACGACGTACATCGCCCCGTCGTGGAAGTACGGGTTGGCCCAGCAGGCGAGCGTCGAGCCGACAGCGCCGGCGAGCAGGGGCAGGCTGACAAGCGGGCGCCGGGGCGCGCCGCGGGCGCGATCGATGGCGCGCTGCACGCCTTCGCCCGCGACAAAGCACCAGGCGAGGAGCGGGCCAAAGAAAAAGAGCGTGTGAAGGTTGGTCCAGAGGACCTGCATCAGGACGAGCGAGCCGACCGTGAGGTACGGGAAGGGCCGCGGGCGAGCGCCGTGCGCGCGGGCGCTCGCGAAGGCGTCGGCAGGCACGTGCGCGGTGGGGGCACCGTGGCCATCGCCCGGTTCGTCGCGCCCGCGCAGGCGCGACAGCAGCGCGAGCGAGAGCGCCACGCCGACGTAGGTCGCGAGTTCCGGGCGCATCACCCAGCGGCCGAGCCCCGCGGCGACGCCCAGCCCGATGATCCACGGCACAAGCGGATGGCGCAGCATGCGCCGGAACGGCCAGATCGTGATGGCCCACGCGGACCACACCGCCGCGGCCTGCAGCAGCGTCATCGACCAATCGCCCACGCGGGCGTACAGCAGGTACAAGGCCGCGCAGTACAACCAGCGCATCTCGCGCAGCGGTGCCCCGGCGTTCGTCCACGAGTACATCTCGCTGCGGGGCACGTCGAGGTGCTCGACGATCCACTGCCCGTTGCGGAGTTGCCACCAGACGTCGATGGACCAGACTTTCTGCAGCCCGGCCGCGAGCAGCAGGACGCCCAGCCCGGCGAGCGCGAGCAGCGGTGGGCGGCGGGACGTTGCGGCGTCGGGGTGCATCGCCCGATCCTACACGCCGGCCCGCCCAGCGCCGGATTCGGGAGGCGGTCGGGGACGATCGTCTCGATCTTTTTGGGTCGATCCCTACACTGCGGGCATGACCACCACCTCGCGCCCGCAGACGACCCCGGTGACCCAGAAAGTCGATCCGCACGCCGTCACGATCAGCGGGGTGGTGCTGGATCCGTCGTACGGCCCTGCGTCGCAGGGCTACCGCGAGCCGGAGGCGCTGCGAAACATGCCGCGCGACCTGCCCGCGCCCGGCGCGTACCCGTACACGCGCGGGCTGTTCCCGCAGGGCTACCGCACGCGCCTGTGGACCATGCGCCAGTTCGCGGGCTTTGGCAGCGCCGACGACACGAACCGCCGGTTCAAGTACCTCCTCGAGCAGGCCAAGGGCACGAACGCCAACACCGGGCTCTCGACCGCCTTCGACCTGCCAACGCTCATGGGGCGCGACAGCGACGATGAGCTCTCGGTGGGCGAGGTCGGCAAGTGCGGCGTGGCGATCGCGACGATCGAGGACATGCACCGCCTGTACGCCGACATCCCCGTCGATCGGGTGACGGTGAGCCAGACGATCAACGGGCCGGCGGCGGTGATCTGGGCGATGTACCTCGCGCACGCGCTGCAGCGGGGCATCTCGTGGGGCAGCCTGGGCGGGACGCTGCAGAACGACATCCTGAAGGAGTTCCACAGCCAGAACGAGTTCATCTACCCGCCCGAGCCGAGCGTGAAACTGGTGGTGGACACCATCGAGTTCCAGAGCCGCTTCGTGCCGAAGTGGAACAGCGTGTCGATCAGCGGGTACCACATCCGCGAGGCCGGGAGCACGGCGGCGCAGGAACTGGCGTTCACGCTGCGCGACGGGATGGAGTACGTCGAGGCGTCGATGGAGCGCGGGCTGGACGTCGACGCGTTCGCGCCGCGCCTGTCGTTCTTCTTCAACAGCCACAACGAGTTCTTCGAGGAGGTCTGCAAGTTGCGGGCCGCCCGGCGCATCTGGGCGCGCGTGATGAAGGACCGCTACGGGGCGTCGAGCGAGCGGTCGTGGTACATGAAGACGCACGTGCAGACGGCCGGGTGCAGCCTGACCGAGCAGCAGCCGCTGAACAACATCGTGCGCGTCGCGTACCAGGCGATGGCCGCGGTGCTCGGCGGGTGCCAGAGCCTGCACACCGACAGCATGGACGAGACGCTGGGCCTGCCGACCGAGCAGGCCGTCACCGTCGCGCTGCGCACGCAGCAGATTCTCGCGCACGAGACGGGCGTCACGCGCGTCGCCGATCCGCTCGGCGGATCGTGGTTCGTCGAGCAACTGACGGACACGATGGAGCGGGCGGCCCTCGATCTGCTGCACGAGATCGACGCGATGGGCGAGTATCGCGACTGGCGGAACCCGAGCCGCGCCGGGCACGCGCACGAGAGCGCGACGCCGCTGGCCGAGCACGTCGCGTACCAGGGACGCAAGACGTACGGGCGGGGCGTGGTGAACGGCATCAACCGCGGCTACTTCCGGCGCGCGATCGCGGAGGCGAGCTACCGCTTCAGCGAGGAGTGCGAGGCGGGGGACCGCATCATCGTCGGCGTCAACGCGTACATCGACCCCGACGAAAAGCGCCCGATCGACATCCTGGTGATCCCCGACGAGGTCGAGATCCAGCAGAACGAGCGGCTGGCGGATTTCAAGAAGCGTCGCGACGCCGCCGGCGTGAAGGCCGCGCTCGACGCGATCCGCAAGGTCTGCCGGGGCGAGGTGGCGACGTTCCCCGCGCTCGACGCGGCGGGCATCCGCATGGGCGCGGCGTCGCAGGCGCCCGCCGTCAGCGCGGGCGAGCGGGCGGACTGGAACTACGGCCTGCATCCGACGAACGTCATGCCCGCGCTGGTGAACGGCGCGCTCGCGAACTGCACGCTTGGCGAGATGGTGCAGGCCATGGCCGACATCTACGGACGCTACACCGGCGGGCCGGAGTGGTAGCGGTTGCGAGTGGTTGGACGCGAAGACAGTGTTACGGACACGGGCCGCCGGCGACGACTTCCGTGAGGCGGGCGACGTCCTCCTGATCGAGATTGCCATCCTGGTTGAAGTCCGGATCGCCGCAGGCGCAGGTCGGGTCGCCCCCGACGGCGCTGACGATGCAGACAATATCGTCCTGATCGATGTTTCCGTCGCAGTTGATGTCGGGGTCGCACGCGGGGAGGATTGTCAGGCTCCGATCCTCCGAGTCCGCATATCCCGCCGCCGTAGCGCCGACAACGGACCAGACATACTCGCCGGGCGGGAGCGATTCGGCCGCCTCAAGAATGACGGACGTCGTCTCCGGCGGGAGTTGGTAAAAGACTTTGATCGGGTTGTCGTTGCCAATCTCCTCGACCCGGGTGATGAACACGCTCCAGTCGTTGAACGGTCCTGGTTGCCATGAGAATGTAATCGCTTCGCCGGTCGTGAACTGTGCGGTCGCCGCGGGCGCGACGAGATTCACGGGATCTGCCGCCGTGTATTGGACAGCGTCTGGGTTCACGTTCCATCCCATGACATCTAGCGCCTCGACATCCGCACGAGTGTACAAACGTTTGCCCAGTGACGAGTACATGGGAAAGCTACCACCCGGGTCCATAACACCGATCGCGGTCGGCGGAGTGAGGAGACTTAGGCTTCGCCAGTGAGCTGCCTGAAACCCGTCCCCGCCGGTTCGTCTCCCGCGCGACAGCTTGTACGCCTTCGTCGTGCTCCCGAGCAGGGTGATCGCCGTGGCGTCGACAGTCGGCCGCAGCTCGCGGGGCAGCGTCTCGAACTCTATCGCGTCGATCGGGACACTGGTGTCGGCAAACCGGAACAAATCCCACGAGTCCAGCGTGCTCGGCGTGGTGCTCGCCTCCGCGACCGAGTCGAAGCCCAGCAGGTGGAGCGACTCATGAATTGCCACCGCCTCGAAAAGCTCGTATTCAGGGAGAACGGGGCCGTCTCGTTTTGGCCAGAACTGCCACTTGAGTGTCGGCGAAGGCGGACGGAACCGGATGGTGCCGTCTGTCTGTTCGGTCGTGGGCTGGAAGGCGAGATGCTTATTGAGGGCATTTGGAATGGCCACTTGCGTGGCAAATAGCGTGGTGGCGGTATCGAAGCGAAACGGAATGCTGCTCGCGGGTAGCGATTCGTACAACAGCACCTCGCTCGCGGGTTCATTGTCGGCCGTCGCCTGGTTCGTGAGCTTGTCTTTGGCGATCGCAACAGTAGCCGTGTGGAACATGGACACAGTCGCGTTCGCAACTGCGGTCGGGCTCGAAGGATTCTCCCAGAGCACCACGAATCGAGCGTTGCCGGTGCTTCCCGAAAGGATCGACTCCAGCTTAAGTCGCGCCCGATCCAGCGACATTCGCATCGGCATGACGCGATCCCGTCCCAGGGCGGCCGTCGCGTTCTGTTCACCGACAACGTAGGTCAGGGTCCATTGCGCACTCGCCGGAGGTGGCACGACGGCGATCCACCAGAACATGAGGGCTGCGAGGAGCATGTGCAGGTGCCCTGCGCTAAGCGTCAGCGGCGAGCGGCGAGCGGCGAGCGGCGAGCGGCGAGCGGCATGGACGTCTCCTCAGGGTTCGGCGTGGAATCGGACTCTACCACTATCGGCGGTCGCTCGCACCGAGAATCTCATTCCGTCCCTACCGATTTCGGATGAAGATGCCGTGAGGACTCTGCGGCTCCGGCTTTGCGGGCCTAGTTTGTACGAGCGTCACCCGATCGTCATTCCAGATCCGGATGCCCGTTCCGTCTGAAGGGAAAATGGCCATGCACACGCCGTGTACCGCCGTCTGGACGATGCTGGTCGTGCTCGCCTCCCTGCTCGGCGCGTGCGCCGCGCGTGAGGGCGCCCGGGCGTCGGGCGGTGCATCGGGCGGCGCACCGCATGCCGCGGCGTTCGCCGAGCCGTTCGGCGATCTCCGACTAAACCAGGTGCAGGTGATCGGCAGCCACAACTCGTACAAGATCGCGCCGGAGCCGGCGCTGCTGGCCATCATCGAGACCACGAGCCGCAATCAGGCGCAGGCGATCGACTACACGCACCTGCGCGTCGCCGACCAGCTCGCTTTGGGGCTTCGGAACCTCGAGATCGACATCTGCTACGACCCCGACGGCGGGCGGTACGCGACGCCCCTGGGCAACAAGCTCCTCGCGGCGAGCGGCGCGACGCCCAAGCCCTTCAACGCCGACGGCTCGCTCGACACGCCCGGGTTCAAGGTGATCCACGACACCGACTTTGACTTCCGCTCGCACCACCACGATTTCCGCGGGTACCTGGCCGAGATGCGCGCGTGGTCGGCGAAGAACCCGCGTCACGAGCCGGTGATCGTCACGATGAACTGCAAGACCGGCAAGTCGCGGTTCCCGGGGGGCGTCGACTGCGCGGACTTCACCGAGCCCGCGTTCGAGCAGCTCGACGCGACGGTGCGCGAGCACCTGGGCGAGGCGCACCTGTGCACGCCCGACCTCGTGCGGGGCGGCGCGGAGACGTTGGAGGGCGCGATCCTCTCGCGCGGGTGGCCGACGATCCGTGAACTGCGCGGGCGATTCATCTTCGTGCTCGACGAGGGCGGCGTGAAGCGCGAGCGCTACGTGCGCGGGCATCCGTCGCTGCGCGGGCGCGTGTTCTTCACGACCTCGGACCCCGGCACGCCCGAGGCGGCGATCCTGATCATCAACGACCCGGTGAAGGACCAGGCGCGCATCCGCGACCTGGTGTCGAAGGGGTACGTCGTGCGGACGCGGGCCGACGCCGACACGCGCGAGGCGCGGGCGGGCACGCGCGAGCGGTTCGAGGCCGCCAAGGCCTGCGGGGCGCAGGTCATCACCACCGACTACCCCATCCCCGATCGCAAGATCAATCCGGACTACATGGTGCGGTTCGACGACGGCGGGTTCGTGCGAGAGAACCCGGTGACGGGCGCAGCGGGGGCAACCAGGGCCGCCGGCGACTCGCGCATCGCGCGCGACGAGCCTCGCTAGCGCGGCCCGCGCCACTGGCCCGCGAACACGCGTTCCGCCGGGCCGGTCATGAAGACGTGCCCGCTCGCGCCGTCCCACGACACGCGGAGATCGCCGCCCGGCAGCGAGACGGTGGCCTGGCGGGTGCAGCGCCCGGAGATCGAGCCGGCGACGACCGCCGCGCACGCGCCGGTGCCGCAGGCGAGCGTCGCGCCCGCGCCGCGCTCCCAAGTGCGCACGCGCAGATGCTCGGTCGAGAGCACCTGCACGAACTGCACGTTCGTGCGGAGCGGGAACATCGGGTGGTGCTCGATCACCGGGCCGACGCGCTCCAGCGCCACGCGCGTGACATCGCCGACGAAGAACACGGCGTGCGGGTTGGGCATGTCGACGCGGACGAAGCCCTCGCGCAGGTCGCACGCGTCGGCCCAGCCGGACGCAGCGACATCGGCCCTGCCGAGCAGGTGCAGCGGGATCGGCTCTGGGCCGCCCGCGGGCAGAGCGGGAGCACCCATGTCGACCGTCGCGCCGAGGAAGCGCCCGTCGCGCGTCTCGACGTCGATCGCGTACGTGCGGTCGCCGACGTCGATCGTCAGGCGAAGCGGATGGGCAACACCGGCGGGGCGTAACGCGGCGGCGTGGGCTTCGACGAGGTGACGGGCGGCACAGCGGATCCCGTTGCCGCACATCCCGCCGTCCCCGCCGTCGGCGTTCACGATGCGCATGCGGGCGTGCGATCCCGGGCGATCGGGCGGCAAGAGCACCAGCACGCCGTCGGCCCCGATGCCCGTGTGCCGGTCGCACGCCGCGGGGGCGAGAGCGGCCCAGTCGACCGCGCTGAGCGCGGCGTCGGCGAGAGCGTCGATGAGGACGAAGTCGTTCCCCAGGCCGTGCACTTTCTCGAAGGGGATCGGGGTCACCGGGGAAGGTATCACGGGGGGCTGGACGCGGGGGTGGTGCCCGTGCCGCTAGAGTTTGTGCGAGGTCCCGGTAGCTCAGGTGGATAGAGCAGCCGCCTTCTAAGCGGCAGGTCGTGCGTTCGAATCGCACCCGGGACGTGTTGAGTCGGGCGTCGGCGTTCGCGCGACGGTTGTTTCCGGTGCGGACTGGCGACATCCGACGCGGCGCGAGCGAGGTCCTTGACGTTCGCCCTATGTACGGTCCTGTCGCGCGCGGCACCGTGGATGGTGATAAACTCCCGCTTGCCCGCGACGGAGCCGCGGGCGATCAGGGGCCGCCCCGCGGGGGCGAGACCCGGGCGAGAGAGACGGCCTTGGGGAGCATGCATGGCGAAGGGCGCCGACGCGACGACACGGACGTGGAGCGAGGTTCGCCCGCAGCGACGGGCGTCGATTCCCGAAGGTCTCTGGCTGCGGTGCGCGGGGTGCGCCAAGATGGTGTACCGCCGGCACCTGGAGGCCAACCTGCACGTGTGCCCGGAATGCGGGCTGCACAATCGGATCTCGGCGGCCGAGCGGGTGCGGCAGTTGGCCGATCCCGGCTCGTTCCAGGAGCGGTTCGCGGGGCTGACGTCGTGCGATCCGCTGGGGTTCCGCGACCTCAAGACGTACAAGGACCGCCTGCTGGCGGAGCAGATCAAGACCGGGAACACGGACGCGGCGAAGGCGGGGACGTGCTTCATCAAGGGCCGCGAGGCGATGCTGTGCTGCCTCGACCTCACGTTCATGATGGGGTCGATGGGCTCGGTGGTGGGTGAGATCGTGACGCGGAGCATTGAGCATGCGACGCGGGAGAACCTGCCGCTGGTGATCGTCAGTTGTTCGGGTGGCGCTCGGATGCAGGAGTCCGGGCTGTCGCTCATGCAGATGGCCAAGACGAGCGCGGCTCTGGCGCGGCACGACGACGCGGGCGGGCTGTTCATCAGCGTGCTGACCGACCCGACGACGGGCGGCGTGACGGCGAGCTTCGCGATGCTGGGCGATGTGATTTTGGCCGAGCCGGGGGCGCTGATCGGGTTCGCCGGGCCGCGGGTGATCCAGCAGACGATCCGCCAGGAACTGCCCGAGGGTTTCCAGCGGAGCGAGTTCCTGCACAAGAGCGGGCTGGTGGACCGGGTGGTAGCGCGGGCGAACTTGCGGAGCGAGATCGCGCGGCTGATCGACTACGCCGGGAAGTAGGCGTTTGGCGCGACGCGTTCGGACGGCGGGGCGGCCTGGACGCCCCGGCGTTCGGCTCGCGCGCGGCAACCTGCTGCGAAACTTGCGGTTGCATTTTTCGGCTGCGTGGGCGAAACTCCCGGCCGTCGGGGGGAGAAACCCGGCCCTGGTCGGAGGAGTTGCGATGCAATTCGGATCGATGGCGCGCACGTCGTGCGTTGGGTTGTTGTGTGCGCTGGCGGGGCGGGCGGCGGGCCAGCAGACGTTCTCGAACTACATCGGCCCAAACAACGGGCTGTGGTCGAGCGTGGTGAACTGGGACAACGGCGTGCCGAACGTCGCCACCGAGGTGCCGCTGATCCCGGGCGGGGCGATTGTTACGCTCGACACCTTCGTGACGGTCGACAAGGTCGGGGGCTCGCCGGGCTCGCGCATCAACGTGAACAACGGGGCGCTGCTCGGCGTCGTCACGCAGTCGGACGGCACGGGCACGACGGGGATCTTCTCCGGACGGACGATCGCGCTCAACACCATCGGCGCCGGGACGTACGTGCGGCTGTCCGGCGCGCCGGGGACGTACGCGGTGCACGGCCCGTCGGACGCGGTCATCGAGATGAACGGGCCGGCGGCGGTCATCGATGCGAGCTCGAGCGGCGTGACGCTCGTTAATCAGGGCACCATCCGGGGATCGGGGTCGTTCGGCGCGAACCTGCTGAACATCGAGAACTCGGGGTTCGTGCGCGCGACGCGGGCAGGCGAAACCCTGACCATTGATCCGGCGTCCACGTTCCTGAACACGGGGAGCATGACGGCGGAAGGGGGAACGCTCTCGCTCAACGCCGGGACGTACACGCAGACCTCGCCCGGCGAGATCGGGGTGGTGGGCGGGTCGGGCGTGGTGATGGCGAACGGTGGTGCGACGATCATCGGGGGGCGGTTCTTCAGCGGGCCCAACGGCACCGAGCGGATGGAAGTGCGTGGCGCCGTGTTCCGCGACTTCACGATCGAGGGGCGCGTGATCGTCCCGAACGGCAACATCATGTACCTCGAGAACGCGCTGCACGCGAACTCGGGGTCGTGCCGCCTGGAATCCATCGGCGCCGGAACGTACATCCGCCTGCTCAACAACGTCGAGATCGGCACGAACATGGCGTTCACGTCGACGAACTCGGCGGCGAACATCGTCGACGGGCAGGTCGTCGGGCTCACGCTGACGAACTCCATCGCCCAGGGCATCGAGATGGCCGGGCAGCTCGGCCAGAACACGCTGAACTTCGTGAACAACACGACGATCAGCGCGGCGGGCTCGGCGGGGCTGGCGATAGATCCGGCCGCGACGCTGGTGAACAACGGCACGCTGCGGGCGCTGACGGGCTCGACCCTCACGCTCAACCCGGGGACGTACACGAACACGAATCACTTCATCGAGGCGCAGCCCAACAGCACGGTGGTGCTGAACGCGTGCACGGTCGTGGGCGGGACCCTCAACACCGCCGGGCCGACCGGCAGCGTGACCCTCCAGACGTGCACGCTCCAGGGCGTGAGCACGAGCGCGACGACATCGGTCAACATCAACAACGGCAACCTCGCGCACGCGAGCGGAGGGCTGACGAACCACGGCACGATCAGCCTCAACTCCATCGGCGCGGGCACGTACCTGCGCGTGCTTGAGAACATGACGCTCAGCGGGAGCGGCGTCCTGTCGCTCTCGAACAGCTCGCCGAACATCATCGACGCGCAGGTCTCCAACCTGGTCCTCACGAACGCCAGCACGATCCGCGGGTCCGGACGCCTGTGCGACAACTCGCTGGCGCTCGTCAACTCCACGGGCCTCATCGAGGCGCAGGGCAGCGCGGGGTTGACGATCGACCCGCCGTCCGGTGGCTTCACGAACACCTCCACCGTGCGCGCGCTCACGGGTTCGTTGCTCTCCCTGGTGAGTGGATCGTTCGACAACGCCGGCGGGCTGCTCGAGGTCCAAGCCGGCGCGTCGGGCACCGTGACGGCATGCACCGTGACGGGCGGCATCGTGCGGTCGCTGGGCTCGGGCGTGTGGGTGCTCGGCGGCTCCAGCTCGTTCGGGGGCGTGACGTTCCAGGGGACCATCAACACCGTCAACGGGAACCTCAACTTCTTCACCGGGCCCATCGTGAACGAGGGCACGTACGGGCTCTCGTCCATCGGCGCGGGGACGTACCTGCGGGTCGGCGCGCCCGAGGTGATCATGACCGGCGGCGGGGTCGTGCAGCTCAGCAACTCGAGCGTGAACATCATCGACGCGCAGGTGGTGAACAACCGGCTCGTGCTCAACAACCAGACCATCCGCGGCTCGGGACGCGTCGGCGACAACTCGCTCGTCATCGTCAACAACTCGCTCATCGAAGCGCAGGGATCCGCCGGCATGGTTCTCGATCCGCCCAGCGGCGGCATGGAGAACAACAGCACCGTGCGCGCGCTCTCCGGCTCCTCGCTCACGCTCACCAACGGCGCGTTCGACAACGCCGACGGGCTGTTCGTCGTCGAGGCCGGCGGGTCCGGGCTTCTGACCGCCGCCACCATGACCGGCGGCGTGGTCCGCGCGATCGGCTCGGGCGTGTGGTCGTGGACGGGGAGCTCCGCCATGAGCGGTCTCACGCTCGAGGGCTCGCACTCGATCACCAACGGCAACCTCGTGTTCGCCCGCGGGACCATCGACAACCGGGGCACGCTCTCGCTCTCCAGCATCGGCGCCGGGACGTACCTGCGGATCGACACCCCGGTCGTCACGCTCATCGGGGGCGGCACGCTCCAGCTCTCGAACTCGGCGGTCAACCTCGTCGATGCCCAGGTTCTGGGGAACACGCTCGTCGTGCAGAATCAGACGGTCCGCGGCGCCGGGCAGATCGGGGCGAACACGCTCGCGGTTGTCAATCGCGGATCGATCATCGCCGATGCGACGAACGCGATCGTCATCGACCCGCCCGGCGCGAGCGGCGGGTTCCTGAACGACACCGGCGGGACGCTCCGCGTGCAGGGCGCGGGGGGGATCCAGGTCGTCGCCGGGCCGTTCGAGAACCGGGGCACGGTCCTCGTCGATGCGCTCCGCAAGTTGGACCGCACGTCGGACGCGTATCTCCAGACCGCCGGCGTCACCCGGGTGTACGGCGAGCTCGAGGTCGATAGCGATGTCTGCACGATCAACGGCGGACGGGTCGAGGGCACCGGCGTGCTCGACAGCAACACGACGAACAACGGCGGGGTCGTCTCGCCCGGCGACGACGTGGCGCCGGGCACGCTCGCGATCCAGGGCACCTACACGCAGGGCGCTGGGGGCACGCTGGAGGTGCAGATCGGCGGGGCGCAGGCGGGCGCGTTCGACGTGCTGAGCGTGAGCGGGGCCGCCGCGCTCGGGGGCACGCTGCGGGTGCGGCTGGTGTTCGCGCACCAGCCCTCGCCCGGCAACACGTACGACATCATGACGATGGCGTCGCGGAACGGCACGTTCGCGATGGTCGACGCGCCGGGCTTCCAGGTCGACTACTTCAACACGTTCGTGCGGCTGACGTACATCGCCCCGCAGTGCGACCCGGACTTCAACCAGGACGGGAACGTGGACCAGGACGACATCGACTGCCTCGTGCAGGCCGTCGCGGGCGACACCGGCTGCTCGGGCGCCGACCCGGACTTCAACCGCGACGGGAACGTGGACCAGGATGACATCGAGGCCCTGACGGTGGTGGTCGCCGGCGGGCAGTGCCCGCTCTAGGTCGGACGACGACGCCCTGCGCCGGGCCTAGAACGCCCGGCGCAGGCGGGCGGACGGGATGTTGAGCTGCTCGCGGTACTTGGCGATCGTGCGCCGCGCGATCTCGATGCCGCGTTTCTTGAGTTCGGCGACGAGCTGCTCGTCGCTGAAGGGCTTGCGTCGGTCCTCGGCGCTGATGACGTCGCGCAGGGCCTCCTTGATGGCGTCCCAGGCGACCTCCGCGCCCGCGTCGGTCGTGACGCCGCCCGAGAAGAACTTGCGCAGCGGGAGCACGCCCCGCGGGGTCGCGATGTACTTGTCGGCGACGGCGCGGCTCACCGTCGCGACGTGGATGCCCAGTTGTTCGGCCAGCAGCGTCATGGGCAGCGGGCGCAGGGCGTGCATGCCGAAGTCGAAGAACTCGCGCTGCGCGTCGACCACCGCGCGCACCACGCGGAGCAGCGTGTGCCGGCGCTGGCCGACGGCGTCGAGCAGCCACTGGGCGTTCGACAGGTTGGTGCGGAGGAACTCGCGGTCGCGCTTGTCGGCGCCGCGGTCCTTCGCGAGGCGGGCGTACTCCTGGTTGATCCGCAGGTTCGGCACGCGCGCGTCGTTCAGGTAGGCGAGGTAGCGGTCCTGCACCTCGTCGTACTCGACGATGGCGTCGGGCGTGATGGGGGGCGGCGAGTCGTCGACCAGGCGGCGCGCGGGCGACAGGCTGAGGCGCCGGAGGAGCGCGATCGTGTCCTTGACGCTCTCGAGGGGCAGGCCGGTCTTCTCGGCGATGCGCGGGAGGCGGTTGTGCGAGATGTCGTCCAGGTGATGCTCGACGATGCGGCGCGCGTTCGAGAATGCACCCGCCGGCCAGCCGTGCTCGTCGGATTCCTCGAGGGCGTCCAGCTGCAGCAGCAGGCACTCCGCGGGGGTGCGCGCGCCCACCCCCGCCGGCTCGAGCAGCAACTGCACCGCGCCCAGCGCCCGCTCGCCCTGGGCGAGCGTGGCGCCGACGCTCTGCGCGACCACCTCGAGCGGCGTGCGCAGGTACCCGTCTTCCTCCAGGGTCGAGATGATCGCGTCCCCCAGCACGCGCAGCTCGGGCGAGACGTCCACGAGCGCCCACTGCCGGCGCAGGTGGTCGTGCAGCGAGAGCGAGCGCGCCGGCGCCCCGGCGATGGCCAGCGCCCGCGCGTCCGGCTCGTCGGACGACGACCGCGTGCGCGGGCCCATGTCGCTGGGCAGCGAGCCCACGTCGGGCGCGTCCGCGCGGGTCAGGTCCTGCACGTACTCGTTCTCGACGGCGTCCGGGTGCGACTGCTCGTACGCGTCGAGGCGCTCGAACTCCGCCGCGTTCGATTCGCCCGTGATCTGCAGGGGCCCGTCGTCGGATCCTTCGGGGCGCCCCTCGTCGGGCGGGGCGTCGGACGGCGCGTCGCTCCCGCCCTCGGCCACTTCGAGCGTCGGGTTGCTCTCCAGTTCCTGCTGGATGCGGGCCTCGAGCTCGGCCTGCGACATCTGCAGGATCTCCATCGACTGGATCATCCGCGGCGCCAGCTTCATCTGCTGGCCCATCCGCAGGCTCTGGGAGGTCTCGAAGCGCATGCGGCCCCTAGAGGACGTTCTGGCGTCCGGTGATGGCGTCGGCGAGCACGGCCTTGTTCGCGGTCTCGAGCGACTGTCCGCTGGGCAGCCCGCGGGCCAGGCGCGTCACCGCCACCCCGCGCGCCCGCAGCGCGTCGGCGAGGTACAGCGTGGTGCCGTCACCTTCCAGCGTCGGGTTGAGCCCCAGGATGACCTCCCGGACCGCGACGCCGCCGGGGTTGCGCTCCGGGTGATCGAGGCGCTCCAGCAGCGACGGGATGGAGAGCTCGTCCGGGCCGATGTCCTCGAGCGGGCTGAGGCGTCCCATGAGCACATGGTACAGCCCGCGGTACATCCCCGACTGCTCCAGCGCGATGAGGTCCTTGGGCTGCTCCACCACCAGCACGCGCGTGCGGTCGCGCCGTTCGTCCCCGCAGATCGCGCAGCGAGACGCGTCGGACAGATGCCAGCACACGTCGCAATGGCGGACGTCGGACTTCACCGCGTCGATGGCGCGCGCCAGCGCGTGCGCCGCCGCCTCGTCCGACTTCAGCACGTGGAACGCCAGGCGCTCCGCCGTGCGTCGGCCGATGCCCGGCAGGCGGGCGAAGTGGGCGACGAGGTCGTCCACCGCCTTGGGGTACGCCGCGTTCGACCCGGCGCGGGGCGCCGAGCCGGTCGATCGCCGAGAAGCGGGGTCGCCCATGCGCGATCCTATGGGCGTCGTGGGCTTCGCGGGCGCCGGGTACGATCGACCCGTGCCATGGGGACTGCTCACGCGCGCTGCCTCGACGCCGCCGCCCGTGCGAGCGGGGATTGTCGTTGCTGTGTGCGTGCTGCTGTTCTTCGTGGGGATGGGGCGGTCCGGGCTGTCGGGCAGCGAGGGCTTCCGGGCGATCCCCGCGTGGGAGATGCTGCGCTCGGGCGACTGGTCGGTGACCACGCTCTTCGGCACGCCCTATCTGCGCAAGCCGCCGGGCATCGTGTGGGCGATCGCGTCGTCGAGCGCGGTGCTGGGTGAGACGGAGGTCGCCGCGCGCCTGCCGTCCGCGATCGCCGCGACGCTCGCCTGCCTGCTGGTCTGGGGCGCCGGCACGCGTTGGTTCGGGCCGGTGCCGGGCGTGGCGGCGGGGCTGGCGATGGGCGTGGTGCCGGTCGTGTGGATGCCCGCGCGCAGCGCGGAGATCGAAGCGCTGCACAACCTGCTGGTCCTGAGCGCGGCGGTCCTGATCGTCGATCGGCTCGCGTTCCGCGACGCGGTCGCCTGGCGCGGGCGCGCGCTCGTCGCGGGCGGGCTCGCCCTGGCGAGCGCGGGGATGCTGCTCACCAAAGGGCCCGCCGGGTTCCCCGCGCTCGCGGGGCTGGTCGTGGGGGCGTGCATCGCCGGACGGGGCGTGCGCCCGCTGCGCGCCTGGGACGCGTGGGCGGGGCTCGCCTTGGGCGCGGGCGTGTTCGCCTGGTGGACCGTCGCGATGCGCGAGCGGATGGAGCGCCTGCCCGTGCCGCCGGTCCTGGAGGACGCCGATTTTCTCTGGCGTGCAGGCAAGGAACTGGACGTGGCACTCCTGGTGCCGGCGGCGCTGGCGGGGGCGCTCCCGTGGGCGATCGCGCTGCCCTTCGCGCTGCGCCGCGGCACGGGCTCGCCCGCGGATCGTGCCGCCCTGAGCGTGAGCGCGGGCGCGATCGCGGGCCTGGCGTGCTACGCGATCCTCGGCGTGGACAACCCCCGCTACGCCATGCCGAGCGTGGTGCTCGTCCCGCTCGTGTACGGGGCGGCGATCCGGCGGCACGCCGCCTCCCGCGGCGCCGAGCACGCCTGGGGGCGCAGGCTCCTCCTCGGACGCCCCCTCGTCCCGCTCGGCTTCATGACCTTGGTTGGCGTCTTCTACTGCCAGTGGTACGAGCATTGGCGCCAGGTGCGCCACAGCGGCCGATCCGCGGCCGTGGCGCTCGCCGACGTCCTTCCGGACGGCGCGAGCGTGGTGGCCGACGAGCTCCTCGACACCCGCCCGGAGATGCTCTGGTACGCGAGCCGGGAGAAAGAGCACCGCGGGGGACGGCTGGACATCGCGTGGGTGCCGGGCCTGCCCCCGAACGCGGTGCCGGCGCACGCGTACGTGCTGCTGCGATGCGACGCGCTGCCGCGGCTCAACCGTCCGCCGGAGATGGAAGTTGTTGCCGGCAGGAGAGATATCCAAGACCGCCCGGTAGAGCACCGGGGGGCGGTGCACAAGTTCGAGTACGAGCTTCGGGGCCCCGTTCGGTAAGCGTGCGGAACGAGATCCGCCAGCCGGGCCGTGCGCCGGATCAACGCGGAAAAATCGTGAAAAGGGGTAGGCGCGGGCGCGCGGATCAGTAGGCTACGAGCAGGTTTCCGCTCGCACCGACTCGCGGCGTTGCCGTTGCAGTCCTAGACAGCAGCCCACGGAGAGAGGGGCTGCTGTCTGTGCTTTTGGACCGGGCGACCGGGTCAAAGAAAACGCCCCGGGCTCGGGGCCCGGGGCGTTCGTGCGATCCGTCATGTGAAAGATTCGGGCGAGGCCGGCGCGGGTGCGTCGGGCTCGTCGAGCGATGCGATCTTACGGGCAGGGCGCGCCGGCGACGACCTGCTCGAGGGCCGCGATGTCGTCCTGATCGACGTTGCCGTCGCGGTTGAAGTCGGGGTCGACCGAGGAGCAGGTGGGATCACCCGCGACGACCTGCGCGAGGCAGGCGATGTCGTCCTGGTCGGAGTTGCCGTCCTGGTTGAAGTCGGGGTCGCAGGGCGCGCCGGTCGACTCGGCGAAGACGACGAGCGAGGGCCCGCGCCAGGTGTTGTTGGTGCGGCCGGCGTAGGTGGCGGCGGCGATGGCGTCGTTGGTGTTGACCAGGAGGGTCAGGGTGGTGTCGCCCTGGTTGGCCTCGGCGCCGACCGCGAGCATGGCGCTGTTGTTCATGGCGGTGCTGTTGAACATGAGGTACGACTCGATCTTGCCCGAGCCGATGCCGTCCGGGCCGGTGCCGATGTCCTGGGTGAAGGTGTAGTTCGTGACGAGGTCACGGTCGGTCCAGTCGGTCTCGAAGTTGGCGTACAGGCGGGCGGGGTTGACGGAGCTCTGCACCGTGATGTCGAGCGCGTCGAGGTCGGTGTAGTAGAGCTGCATCGAGTCGTTCAGGCTGGAGAACGTGAAGGCGGCGTTGGCCTGCTGGAGGTAGAAGTACACGCGGTTGACGGTCCAGCCGCCCGGGAAGGCGGCGTCGAGCTGCGCGAAGAGCGGGGCGAGGTCGAAGCGAACGGCGCCGTACGAGGCGAAGTTGCCCAGGCCCGAGCCCTCGATGTTCCAGAAGTTGTTGCCGTTGCCTCCGCCGCGGATGCCGGTGGGCTGCACGGTGGCGTTCTCGATGGTCTCGAGGGCGAAGCCGCCCTCGCACTGATCGATCGTGCCGTTGAAGTCGGCGTCGGTGGCGATGCCGGTCTTGATTTCATAGCAGTCGAGGACGTTGTTGGCGTTGCAGTCCTGGCCGGCGCCGGGGGTCTCGCAGGAGTCGAGCAGCCCGTTGCTGTTGCAGGAATCGAGGTAGGGGGTGCTGGCGATCTGGCAGGAGTCGAGCGTGCCGCTGCTGTCGCAGTCGAGCGCGGGATTGGCGGCGATCTGGCAGGCGTCGAGCGTGCCATTGACGTCGCAGTCGAGGGCGGGGTTCCCGGCGATCTGGCAGGAGTCGATCAGACCGTCCGAGTTGCAGTCGAGGGTGCCGCCCACGCCGCCGGAGCCGCCCGCGGCGTCGATCTCGACGTTGTCGCAGACCTGGTTGCCGTTGCAGTCGATGCAGGTCGGGCAGGCGATGCCCGGAGACTGCGAGTTGTAGATCGGGACCGAGCCGACGCCCGCGGTCGTGAAGTCGGCGGCGTCGCTGCCGGTCTCCTGGCAGCGCTCCGCGGAGAGGCGGACGATGGAGGTCGTGGCGCCGGTGCCGGAAGGGAGCAGGGCGTACGAGCCGTCGTTGCAGGAGGGCACGCTGCCGGGGTTGCCCCAGGTGACGAAGTTGATGATCTCGGGGCGGGTGCAGTCGTTCACGTTCAGCGAGGTGGCGATCGAGACCAGGGCGACCTTGCCGGCCGTGCCGCTCATGTTGAAGCTGCCGGCGGAGGAGGGATTGAGATCGGGCGTGGTGGGCAGGGGCGAGCCGGCGGTGCCCGTGGCGCCACCGATGAGGAAGAAGCCGTTGGCGGGGATCACGGTGCCCGCGGGGATGACGAGCAGCGTGGCCGAGCTGCTGGCCCAGTTGCCGCCGGCCGAGGCGTACTGGAGCGACCAGCCGCCGGCGGGGACGGTGACCGGAACCGACGCGGTGTTGCGCAGTTCGACGAAGTCCTGGTTGAACGGGGCGCCTGTGTTGCCGCCGCCGCCGTAGACCTGGCTGATCAGCACCTGCGCGCTGGCGGAGCCGGCGCAACAGACGAGTGCGAGCAGACCCATGACCGTCTTCTTCATGACATGATCCTCTCTGCGTGGGGTTCGATCGAACCCCCGCGCCGACCGGGGACACTCCCCGAGGCGCGGGGTGCGCAAGCGGCGGTACGCGCACGAACATCCCGACAGAAGCGTGGCCTGCCGTGGCCGATGTCCTGGTGAAACCGACGGGCGCGTAGCCTCCTCCGCCTTAACAATACGAGTCGGGGCTGCCGAGTCAACGATTCGGTCGGCGAACCGGGTCCATCTTGACGCGAAACTTGCGCTGTGGTCGGATCCTGGACTGTATGGGTCATCCGCCCGCCCGAGCCGATAATGGGGGCGTGACGGAAACCCCTGTACGCGAACGACGTGTCGACCCCGGCTGGCTGTTCCTCGTGGCCGGCCTGGGGCTCCTCGGCGCCACGGTGCTCATTCCCGCGGCGGAGGATCTCGGGCGCGCCCGGGTGCAGCGCGACCGCGCCCTGGCGGCGGAGCAGCACCGGCTCGACCGGCTGGCGCGGTACGAGAAGTTCCTGGCCGAACTCGAGAATGGCGAGCCCTCGCTGGTCGTCGCCCTGGCCGAGCGCCAACTCAACCAGATCCCCGAGGGGCGCGAGCCCATCCCCGGGATGTCGGGCACGCGTGCGGACCAGGACCTGTCGATGTTCCGCGGGCTGGAGCCCCCGCCCTTGCAGTTACCGGAGTACCGGCCGAGCGAGTCGTACCTGTCGCGGTGGACGGCGAGCCCGCGCGGGCGGATGCTGCTCGTGCTGGCGGGGGGCGTGTGCGTGCTGGTGGGGCTCATGCCGCCGAGCCGCGGGCGTGTGGACGTGGCGGGGCGGCCCGCGACGTGAGCGCCCGCATCGGGGCATGTCCTGTGGTGGGATGCGCGGCCGGTGCGGCGTAGGCTCAGATCGTGACGCGCGCCATGGATGTGCAGGCGGGTGCGGGGGAGAACTTCCGGCTGACGCCGCGGATGCGGCTGCGCCACGCGCGCCAATACCAACGCGTGTACGACGGCAAGGCCCGGGCGTCGCGCGGGCCCATCACGGCGGCCGCGGCGCCGAACGGGCTGACGTTCTGGCGGCTGGGCATCGCGGTGGGGCGGGGCGTGGGCAACGCCGTGGAGCGCCACCGCGTGAAGCGGATGCTGCGCGAGGCGTTTCGGCTCGGGCAGCACGACCTGCCGCGGCGTGCGGACGGCGGCGGGTACGACGTGGTGCTGGGCGCGCGGGCGCACAAGGCGATGGAGTTGCGGGCGTACATCGACGCGGTGCTCGAGTTGGCGCGCGGGCTAGATCGGCAGTGGGCGCGACGCGAGGCGAAGGCGAACGCGCCGGGCGCGGGAGACGGCACGTGACGGCGCGCGGGTGGATGATCGCGCCGTTCGTCGCGGGCATCCGGCTGTACCAGTGGACGCTCGGATGGCTGTTCGGCGGGCAATGCCGCTTCTATCCCTCGTGCTCGAACTACGCGCTCGAGGCGTACCGCGTGCACGGCGTGGCGCGGGGCACGTGGCTGACGGCGCGCCGGATCGGTCGGTGTCATCCGCTGGGCGGGCATGGGTATGACCCGGTGCCGGTGCCGGAGCGTGACGGCGGAGCCTCGCGGCGAGTCGGGGCGGACATTCGGCGCGATCCGTAACGCCGCGACAACCGGGGCCCCCGCGGGCACGTACGGCTAATCTAGGTTCCGCAGGTGTGTGCGGCGGACGCGGGGCCGGGGCGGCACAGGAGACGCGGATGGGACGGTTGCCGGCGGACAAACGACGCGAGCAGTTGCTCGACTGCGCGGCGGACCTGTTCGCGAACCGTGGGTACGCGCGCGCGACGACGGCGCAGCTGGCGAAGGCCGCGGGCGTGACCGAGCCGATCATCTACCGCCATTTCAAGAGCAAGCGCGACCTGTACGTGGCGCTGATCGAACGGACGGCGAAGCAGACGCTGAAGCACTGGCAGCAGCGGCTGAGCGATGCGACCGACCCGGCGGAGCGGCTGCGCCGGGTGCTGGCCGAGAACCCGATGGTGAGCGAGGAAGGGCGCGCGCCGTACCGGGTGCTGCTGCAGGCGATCACCGAGGTGGACGACCCCGAGATCCGCAAGGCGGTGACGAATCACTTTCAAAACCTGCACGGATTTCTCGCGAAGGAACTGAAGCGGGCGCAGGAGGATCGCAAGAGCCTCAAGGCGTTCTCGCCCGAGCTCATCGCGTGGACGCTCATCCACGTGGGGCTGGGCTACGGCGTGCTCGAGGCCCTGGGTGTCGAAGGCCAGGGCACCGACCCCCGCGGCGGGCACGTGCAGGGCCTGATCGAGCGGCTCGTGGTGGGGAAGCAGGCGGAGTGATGCGGTGCCCGCACCGCTTCGCGGTGCGACTGGGGGTCGGCGCGTGACCCGGGGGTGCCGCTTCGCGGCGACCCCCGGCTACTAAACACCGCCGCGTGGCGGCGAAGAGTGGGACCAACCCAGCCGCGTTGCGGCGAAGAGCGAGTTACCGCGCCGACGTCGCCGGGCGCGATGCGGGGGACGCCCACTCGAAGAGCGTGCGGGCCGATCGTGCGAGGACGGCGTCGGCATCGGGCGAGCCGGGGAACCAGGCGCCGTCGTACTCGTGCACGAGCCAGCCGGTGTACCCGGCGCGGGCCAGGTCGGCGACGTGGCGACGGCAGTCGAGGTCGCCCTCGCCTAGGGCGCAGGGCACGCCGTCCTTGAAGTCGCGCACCTTGACGGTGAGGAGGCGGTCGCCCAGGACGTTGACGGCGTCGGCGGGAACATCGCCCGCGCGGACGCCGACGGCGAGGTTGTACGCGACGCCGAGGAGCGGGCTGTCGACGAGGTCGATGATCTCGGCGAGGTCGGCGGCGCGGTTGAACGAGCCGCCGTTCTCGAGCACGAGGCGCACGCCGCTCTTGTCGCAGTGGTCGATGGCCTTGGCGAGTCGTCGGGTGATGCGCCCGAGGGCGTTGGTGCGAGACTCGTTGCCGATGACCTCGAAGGCGAAGACGCGGACGAGGGGGCACTCGAGTTGGACGGCGAGGTCGACCGCGCCGGTGGTCTCGCGGACGGAGCGTTCGGTGTCGAAGAGCTGCCCGAGCAGCGGGGGCGTGATGGGCTCGTCGTAGCGGATGGAGGTGGCGAGGGAGACGAAGCGCACGCCGCTCTTGGCGAAGAGCGACCGGACCTTGGCGGGCGAGGTGAGGGCGGGGTCGCCGGCGATGGCGGAGGAGCCGTGCCCGAAGGTGCGGAACTCAACGCCAAGGAACCCCCAGGCGTCGGCGCG
The DNA here is from genome assembly GCA_033763975.1 of Planctomycetota bacterium. Classification (NCBI taxonomy): domain Bacteria; kingdom Pseudomonadati; phylum Planctomycetota; species Planctomycetota bacterium. Next base: position 39,772 of record JANRJM010000008.1, on the reverse strand, counting down.
CTCGGCGATGCGCGGGAGCGTCCAGGCGGGGAGGGCGACGGTGCTGAAGGCTGGCTTCATGGGGTATCCGGGCGGGAGGGGCGAGCGGGGCAAACGCGGCAGAAGGATACGGGCGCGGTACGGATGCTACCGGGGCGGGGCGCGGGGTCAACGCCCGGGGGCGGCGGGCGGTCCGGGAACCGTACCGATGGGAGCGTGTCGAACCTGCTTGTCGCGGCCGAATGGCGTGCGCTGCCTGCGCACGCGTCAGGCGCGGCGCGGCGGGGCGCACGAGCCGAAAACACAGCGTGCGGCGTGGAGGATCGGGCGGGGCCCGGTCGAAGAGAACAGCGGCAGGAGGCCGCGTGGCGAGGGGTCGGGACATGCTGAACGTCGCGAACTGGTCGAAGGGGCGCTGTGTGCGGCTTGTGTCGCGCGGGCTTCTTGCGGCGGGGGTGCTGGCGAGCGGCGGGTGCGTGACTTCGGGAGCGCGCGAGCGGTACCAGATGGCGCGGGTGGACGTGGTTCGCGGGGAGCCCGGCGACGGGACGCAGCGTCTGGCGATGTGGCCCGCGTTGTCGCAGGATCGCGCGTTCGCCTGGGTGGGGACAAACGCGGAGTAGCCCGGGCGCGGTGCGCGGGGCGGGCGGGGTTCGTACGCTGGTGGTATGAGCGAACCACGCGTGCCGCATGAGCGTTCGACGGGCGGGGCGGACAGCGGGCTGCTGACGGACCTGCACGGGAAGCTGGACTACGGGACGTACCTGAACCTCGAGCAGGTGCTGAGCGCGCAGCGCCCGCTGTCGACGCCCGAGCACCACGACGAGCTGCTGTTCATCATCCAGCACCAGACCACGGAGCTGTGGTTCAAGCTGATGATCCACGAGCTGCGGAGCGCGCTGGGGCTGATCCGCGCCGACCGGCTGGACTCGACGTTCAAGATCCTGGCGCGGGTGAAGCACATCCAGAGCCAGTTGCTGAACCAGTGGAGCGTGCTGGCGACGCTGACGCCCAGCGAGTACGTGCAGTTCCGCCACGTGCTGGGCCCGGCGAGCGGCGTGCAGAGCTATCAGAACCGGATCATCGAGTTCATCTTCGGGCGCAAGGACGCCCGGATGATGGCGGTGTTCCAGCACGCGCCGGCGGTGTACGCGCAGGTGAAGGCGGCGCTGGAGGCGCCGAGCCTGTACGACGAGTTCCTGCGGTACCTGTCGCGCCGGGGGATGGACGTGCCGCGCGAGGTGGTGGAGCGGGATGTCACGACGCCCCACGCGGCGCACGCGGGCGTGGTGGAGGTGTTCCGCCGGATCTACGAGCGGCCCGAGCAGGCGTGGGACGCGTACGAGATGGCCGAGAAGCTGGTGGACATCGACGAGGCGCACGCGATGTGGCGGTACCGGCACCTGAAGGTCGTGGAGCGCGTGATCGGGAGCAAGCGAGGGACCGGCGGGACGGCGGGGGTCGGGTACCTGCGCCAGATGATCGATGATCGGCTGTTCCCGGAGTTGTGGGACGTGCGGACGGAGCTGAAGGAAGCCGGGCGGTAGCCGGAACAGGGGCGCGGCGCGGACGGTCGGCGAGTTCAGATGATGCCGGCGCCCAGCAGCAGGGCGATCACGCCGAGCATGACGCCGACGGTGACGCGCAGCGCGCGGATGGTCACCTTGTGCAGCAGGCGGGCGCCCAGCAGCGAGCCGGCAAAGGCGGCGACGCACGCCGCGACGACGAGCGGCCAGCGATCTGCGTGCACGATGGCCCGCGCGTGCCCGCCGGCGGGGTCCGAGGCGTAGACCGCGAGGCGGGCGACGTCGACGAGGCAGGCGCTGGCGACGCCGGTGCCGATGAAGGCCTGCTTGGAAAGCCCGCAGCGGATGAGGAAGGCCGAGCGCAGCGCGCCCTGGTGCCCGGAGAGCCCGCCGAAGAACCCCGAGACGGCGCCGCCGAGCGGGAGGAGTCGGGGCGGGAAGGCGAGGCGGTCGAAGGACGGGGCGAGCTCGACGACGGCGAAGGCGAGCATGACGGAGGCGACGGCGAGCTTGACCGCGGAGATGTCGAACGTGCGTGCGTCGATGCGCCACGACGCGAGCGGGGGGGTATCAGCGAGGGTGGTGAGGAGGAGCGCGCCGCCGAACGCCGCGAGGATGGCGGGGAGGGCGAATCGCAGCAGCACGCGCCGGTCGGCGTGCCTGCCGACGATGGCGAGCTTGAAGAGGTTGTTGGCGAGGTGGACGGCGGCGGTGGCGGCGACGGCGGCCTCGACGGGAAAAAAGAACGCGAACGCGGGGAGCAGGAGCGTGCCGAGCCCGAACCCGCTGAAGAACGTGAGCGAGGAGGCGACGAGCGCGACCGAGCAGACGAGGAGGTAGGCCACGCTCAGCCCGATCGCAAGGCGCCGAGGAACTCGGCGAAGCGGTTCATGCCCTGTTCGATCTGCTGTTCGGAGCAGGCGAAGGAGATTCGGAGGTGGTTCTTGCCGCAGCCGCCGAAGTCCTCGCCCGGGACGAACGCGAGGAGCGATTCTTCGAGCAGCGCCTCGGCCATGTCCATCGCGCAGCGGATGGGGCGGCCCGCCTTGGAGGCCTTGCCGAAGTGGGCGGAGACATCGGGGAAGGCGTAGAACGCGCCGGTGGCGGGCGTGGTGCGGATGCCCGGGAGCGCCGAGAGGCGCCGGTTGATGAGGGCGGCGCGTGCGGCGAAGGCGTCGCGCATGCGGGCGGCGTCGGCCTCGCAGCGGCGGAGGGCCACGGGGATGGCGGGGTACGTGAAACTGGTGTTGTTGGTGGAGATCTGGCCCTGCAGGGTCGCCATGGCCTGGATGAGGCGCTTGCCGAAGTCGCCCGACGTGCCGGTGTAGCCGATGCGCCAGCCGGTCATGGCGTACGCCTTGGAGAGCCCGTTGAGCGTGACGGTGCGCTCGGCGATGTCGGGGACGCTGCCGATGGAGAAGTGCGGGACGCCGGCGTACGCGATTTTCTCGTAGATCTCGTCGCTGAGCACGACGAGGTTGGGGGCGATGGTGCGGGCGGCGTCGGCGACGACACGCGCGATGGCGCGGAGGTGGTCGGGCGGGTACATCGTGCCGCACGGGTTGCTGGGCGAGTTGAGGATGAGGACGCGGGCGTTGGGCGTGATGGCGGCCTTGATCTGCTCGGGCGAGGCGAGGAAGTCGGTCGCGGGCGTGGTGGGGATCTCGACGACGCGCCCGCCGGCGAGTTCGGCGATGGGCGCGTAGCTCACCCACGCGGGCACGGGCAGCAGGACGTCCTGCGGGGCGTCGCCCGGGCGGGGCTCGTCGAGCAGGCAGTGCAGCGCAACGAAGAGCTGGTGCTTGCCCCCGGCGCCGATCGCGACGTGGTCAGCCGTGCAGTGGGGGATCGCGTTCTCACGCGTGAACTTTTCGGCGATCGCGGCGCGGCTTTCGGGGTCGCCCAGCGTCGGCATGTACTTGGTCTGCCCGGCGCGCAGGGCGGCGATGGCGGCGTCCTTGATCACGTCGGGCGTGTCGAAGTCGGGCTCGCCGGCGGCGAACGACAGCACGTCGAGCCCCTGGCGCTGCATGGTCTTTGCACGGTTCATGAACGCGACCGTGACCGAGGGCTTCAGCGACTTGACGCGGCGAGAGATGTCGAGCGATGTGGGCATGGCACGCGCAGGATACGGCGGCGGAACGAGGGACTACGCTCGCGCACGCGATGAAGGCATCGGGCGCCAATCTCGGGCGGGAAGGTCTCGGGCGGGCCAGTCTCGGGCGGTGGGCTCGGTCGGCGGGCGTGCCCCTGCTGTGCGGGCTGGGGTACGGCGCGGCGATGGTGGGGGCGTCGGCGCCGCTGTCGTGGTGGGGCCTGTCGCTTGTCGCGATCCTGCCGCTGGCGTGGTGCGCGTGCAGGCCCGGGGCCCGGCCGGTGCGCGACGGGCTGCTGGCGGCGGTGGGGGCGACGCCCTACTGGTTCATCACGCAGGCGTGGGTGCGCGAGATCTCGGAGTTCGGGTATTACCCGATGGCCGCCCTGCTGTCGCTGCTGGTTGGGCTGTTCGTCGTGCTGCTGTCGTGGGAGAAGCGGGTGCTGCCGCGGGTGCCGTGCGTCGTGGCGGGGCCCTTGCTGTGGACGGGGCTGGAGTACGTGCGGGGCGAGATCATCGTCGGCGGGTACGCGTGGGGGTTTGTGGTGCACCCGTTGGTCGATGCGCCGCTGGTGCCGGAGATCGCGTCGGTGGGGGGCGTGTACCTGGTGTCGCTGCTGGTGGCGGCGATGGCGGGGTTCGTGGTGGACCTTATTCATGTGCGAGCGGATGCGCGGAAGCGGTTCGTTCGTGAAGTCGCATTTGTCGGCGGGCCGCTCGGCGTGTGCACTGCGGGTCTTGCCGCGATCTTCGCTTACGCACCACAGGCAGATCGATCGGTGCGGGTGGCGGCGGTGCAGACCAACGTTCGCCAGTCGATCAAGATGGACTGGACGATCGGCGAGGAAGCGCGGGACATGGCGCGGTTCGCGGCGTTGACGCGCGAGGCCGCGGCGCACGGGGCGGAGTTGATCGCGTGGCCCGAGACGATGATGCCGGGGATCACGCTCGAGCCCGAGGCGCTGCGCGAGATGCGCCGGGCGGGGCTGGCGTTCCGCGACGAGGAGACGGGGACGGACGTGGAGGCGTGGGGGTTCGCGTATGCGGCGTTGGAACTGAGCCGCGAGGTGGGCGTGCCGCTGCTCATCGGCGAAGAGGCCCGGGTTGGGTTCCGGGTGGGCGAGGGCGCGACGGGGCGCGTCGAGATGACGCAGGCGAAGCGGTTCAACAGCGTGTACCTGCTGGAGGGTGGCGAGATCAGCGCGACGCGGTACGACAAGATCCACCTGACGCCGTTCGGCGAGGTGATGCCGGTGGTGCACCGCTGGCCGGGACTGCAGCAGGCGGTGCTGGATTTCGGCGCGCGGGGAATGCGGTTTGATCTCGACGCGGGGCGAGAGCGGACGGTGTTCACGGTGCCGGTGCGCGACGGGAACGTGCGGGTGGTGACGCCGATCTGCTTCGAGGTCTCGGACGCGCGGCTGTGCTTGCAGATGGTGAGCTTAGAGGGATCGTCTCGCGACGCGGACCTCATCGTGAACGTGACGAACGACGGCTGGTTCGGAGCGAGCAAGGCGGCGCGGGCGCAGCACTTGGACCTCGCCCGCTGGCGGTGCGCCGAACTGCGCACCCCGATGCTGCGCGCGGCGAACACGGGAGTCTCAGCGCTCATCGACGCCCGCGGGCAGATCGTGCGCCCGGCGGTCGATACGCGGGCGTCGCCCTTTGATTCCGAAGGCATCGTGGTGGGCACGCTGGAGGTCGGGCCCGGCGACAGCCTGTACGCCATCGTGGGCAACCTGACGGGGCTTGCGACGTTCGGCGGCGCGGCGGCGCTCATGGTCGTGGTGGTGGTGCGGGCCCGACGCGCGAAGCGAACCGCGAAGGCGGTCGCGCGGTAGTGGGGAGTGCGGCGGCACGGGGGCGACGGCCGATATCCGATGCAACGCAGAAGGGGACGGCTATGCGGGACGGACTTGTAGCTTCGTGGCTCGCCGGCGCGTGCGTGTTGGGCGCCGGGGTATCGGGGTGCGAGAGCGCGGGGCGGGCGCCGGGCCCCGGCGGTGGCAGGCCGGCCGCGAGCGCCGCGGTGACCGGCCCTGAAGGGCAGCCGGCGAAGCCGAATCCGATCGGGCAGTCTGCGCTGCGCGAGCGCGCCATCGAAGCGGTCGAGACGCTCGCCAAGAGCACCGACGCGCAGACGCGCGCGAACGCGGTCGAGGCGGCGTCGTACGTGCCGGCACGCCTGTCGGACGTGATCGCTCGGGGGCTGCGAGACGCATCGCCCGGGGTGCGGTCCGTGGCGGCCATGGCCGTCGGTCGCACGGCGATGAAGGATCTCGCGCCGCAGGTCACGCCATTGATGGCCGACCCGAGCCCGACGGTGCGGGCGTCGGCGATCTTCGCCCTGGCGAAGTGCGGCGTGGACGTCGACCGCTCGCCGCTCGCGCGGTTCCTGCTCGAGGACCCGTCGGCGTGGGTTCGGCGGCACACGGCGTTCGTGCTGGGCGAACTGGGGGATCCGAGCGCGATCCCGCTGCTGCGGGCGGGTGCGGCGGGGTCGTCGCTGACGCCCGACCAGGAAAAGGCGCTGCACCTGCAGATCGCCGAGGCGATGGTGAAGCTGGGGGATGCCGATGCGCTGCAGGTGTTGCGGGCGGCGCTGTACCCGTCGCGCCCGGAGGAACTGGAGGGGACCGCGCTGGCGGTGCAGATCATCGGGCAGGTGCGGGATCGCGAGTCGATCGACCCGCTGATCCAACTGGTGGAGTTCAAGGACCGCGCCGGGCAGCAGTACCCCGCGGAGGTGCGTCTGGGCATCGCGGCGGCGCTGGCGGGCATGGGCCTGCCGCGGGGTGGGTACGTGGCGGATGAGTACGTGGCGAGCGAGAACCCGGTGCTGCGTGCGCAGGCGGCGTTCGTCTACGGGGAGATCGCCGACCGGGCGAGTTGGGGCAGGCTCGACGAACTGATGAACGACGCGGATCCGCGGGTGCGGGTGGCGGCGGCGGCGAGCGTGCTGCGGTCGGCGAGGCGGTGAGGCCAGGACCGACCAAAGGCTGAACGAGTTTTCCCGGGAGGGCGGTTTGACATTGCCCCCCGAGTTTGTGTATCACTAGGGTTCCGGAAGGAAGCGTGGAGGTCGTCGTCCTCGCGGACGATCGGCGTCTGCGCATGCCGAGGGATTTCGGCGCCGGTTCCACAGGAGTCGCCCGTGCACGTTCTTACCAAAGCGTTTGTCGTTCTTGCCGCGGTGCTCAGCATCGCGTTGTCGGCCCTGGTCATCGCGTACGCGGTGAACACGGACCAGATCGCGACGGACTACCGGCAGGCGAAGCTGCTGGCGGATTCGGCGCAGGCGCGTGCGACGGACGCGAACACGCAGGCCGAGGCCGTGCGTACGCGGCTTAGCGCCGAGAACCGCACGCTCTCGACCGCGCTCGAGGAGAAGGACAACACGATCCGCCGCATGGAGGCCGAGATCGCGACGCTCCGCACCGACAAGATGCGGGCCGAGGCGGCGCGTCAGGCCACCGAGAACCAGATCAAGGAACTGGGCGAGACGACCAAGACGCAGGCGGCGATCATCGACAGTTACCGGGGTGAGAACAGCACCCTGCGGACCAACGAGCTCTCGTATCGCCAGCGGGCGCTCGAGATGGAAGCCCGCCTGGCCGACCTCGAGAGCCAGCGCGAGGTGCTCGACCAGCGGTACCGCGCGATCATGGAGCAGTTCACGGAACTCAAGCGCACGGCCGAGGGCGGCGCGCGCGTCGGCGCCGCCAGCGCCGGCTCCATCGATCAGCCCTACTCGTACTCGGGCCCCCGCATCAGCGGGCGGGTCGAGGAAGTGCAGAACGAGAGCGGGAACCAGTTCGCGCGGGTGAACGTCGGCACGAACGATCGCGTCGCGAAGAACATGAAGTTCGCCGTGATCCGGGGCGACGCCTTCCTGTGCAACCTCGTCATCACGCAGCCCGACATGCGGTGGTCGGTCGGCCGCGTGGAGACGCTGGGCAAGGACGTGAGCGTGCAGCCGGGCGACCTGATCGTCAGCCGCGTCGACTGAGCCCCACCGGGAAAGGACTCGCCATGAGCCAGTTCGGGATGCAGATGGCCGGTGGACGCGTGCGGCGAGGGAACTCGCCCGATGTCTACACCGCGCTGATGGTCGTCGCGTGCGTGTTCCTCGTCGCGGCCCTGGTCGTGATGTTCCAGGCCGGGGGCAAGGTCGGCAAGGGGGGCAGCCCCTTCGGGCTGCAGCAGAAGGGCCAGATCGATCTGAAGTGATCGGCGGCGTGCCCGCGCTCGGCCGTGCGGCGGGTTCGCACGCCGCGGGTGCCTCGCTCGGCGCATCAGCGCCGCGTGGTTCCCGGGCCCGGCGGCCGATGGACGGCCCCGCGAAGCCGGCGTCGGGCCGGGCGAGAAGGGAGGAACGACGGGCGGGTGGCCGCGGCTGCGAAGGCCACGCCGCTTGACCCGGGCGGGATAAAGTCTACGGTAGTGACCCGCGACGCCTCGACAGCGTCGCGTGATCGGGACAGCTTGGGGCGGTAGCTCAATTGGTTAGAGTACCGGACTGTCGATCCGGTGGTTGCGGGTTCGAGTCCCGTCCGCCTCGCTTGATAACCCCTGCTTCGGCGGGGGTTGTTTGCTTTTGGAGAGCGTACCGGGGCAGATCGAGTTCGGCGGAGCGTCCGCTCTTCGGTGATACCGCGGCTCTGGTGTCCTTTTGCCGAGCTGTCGGCGGTTGCCGTCGCCTCCGCACCGCGACAGGAAGGAAGTCCGCGATCGACTTGACGGCGATCGGAGGTGGTGGCGTGACGCGCATCATGGGGACGGCTTTCGGCCGGCTCGATGGTGCGCGTTGGGGCACGGCGGCGCTCGGGACCGAGTCGCTCGAGCAGCATCGGGAGCGTCTGGAGGGCGCGGGGCTCACGACGAACCAGGGCCTGCTCACTTGGCCTTGCGTGCGGCGTCCTGGGCGCGCATGTAGCTCTCCATCGCCGCCTTGTAGTGCGGGACGACCTGGGTGTAGATCGCGCCCCACGCGCCGGCGTCGGGGCGGTTCCAGGTGCGCTGGAACTCGCAGAGCACGGCGTTGGTGCTGACGGGCGTGATGCCGGCGGCGGACAGACGGGCGATCGTCGTCTGCGACGCCAGCACGCTCGGGTCGCCCGAGGCATCGGTGACGAAGTAGACCTTGTACCCGTCGGCGTGCGCCTGCAGCGCCGGGAAGGCGACGCAGACGCTCGTCCAGACGCCGGCGATGACGAGCGTCTTGCGGCCGGTGGCTTCGACGGCCTTGACGAAGTCGGCGTTGTCCCAGGCGCTGATCTCGCCCTTGCGCGGGACGTATGTGGCGTAGTCCTTGAACGAATCGAGTTCTTGCATGATGGGGCCGTTGGGGCCGTCGGGCTCCGAGGCCGTGTAGATGACGGGCGCCTTGCCGAGGCGGGCGATGTTGGCGAGGGCCACGGTGTTGCTGCGGAGTTCGGCGAGCGGCACGTCCTTGACGGTCTGGAAGAGGCCGGTCTGATGGTCGAGCAGCAGGACGACCGTGTCGTTGGGGTCCAAAAGCACGGCGCGAGCGGCGGGCGAGGGCTGGCGCGTGATGCCGGCGATCGGGGCGCTCGTCCGGGTCGAGGGCTGGGACTCGCGGGCGGATTCGCCCGAGACGCCGGCGGCGATGGCGAGGCCGAGCGCGGTGACGCACGTGGCAAGAACAGTCACTCGGGACGCGATGGGATGCATGGTGGTTCTCCTTGCGCAGGGGGTTTGGGTGAAGCGGGGTGACGCGGGGGCGGATACGGACGGATGTGCCGCCGGGTGGGGTCGGGCGGGGAGGCGGGGCTAGCGGCGCGAGACGTGCCTGCCCAGGAAGTCATTCATGAGCGAGGCGATCTCCTCGCCGCTGGTCTCGAGCGCGAAGTGCCCGGCATCCAGGATGTGGTACTCGAGGGTCTTGAGGTCGCGCTTGTAGGGCTCGGCGCCGGCGGGGGGAAAGATCTTGTCGTTCTTGCCCCAGACGATGAGCATGGGCGGCTGGTGCGTGCGGAAGTACTGCTGCCACTTCGGGTAGAGCGGCGGGTTGCTGCCGTAGCTGAGGAACATGTCGAGCTGGATCTCGGCGTTGCCCGCGCGGTCGAGGAGGAACTGGTCGTGCGCGGGGCCGTCGGGGCTGACAAGCTCGGGCTCGGGCGCGCCTTCCGTGTACTGCCAGCGGGTCGCGTCGTAGGTGAGGAGCCCGCGCAGCGCGTTGCGCTTCTCGGTGCTGGTCGGGTCGGCCCAGTACGCCTTGACCGGCTTCCAGAAGTCGTTGTCGAGGCCCTCGTCGTAGGCGTTGCCGTTCTGCACGACGATGGCGGAGATCCGCTCGGGGTGGGCGGCCGCCAGGCGGTAGCCGACGGGCGCGCCATAGTCCTGCACGTAGATGGCGTACTTCTTGAGCCCGAGCTTCACGGTGAACTGATCCATGACGCTCGCGAGGTTGTCGAAGGTGTACGAGAACGTGTCGTGCGAGGGCATCGAGCTGTGCCCGTAGCCGGGGTAGTCGGGCGCGATCACGTGGAAGCGGTCCGCCAGCCTGGGGATCAGGTCGCGGAACATCTGCGAGCTCGTGGGAAAGCCGTGGAGCAGCAGGATCGTCGGCGCGTCGGCGCGGCCCGCTTCGCGGTAGAAGACGTCGACGTCGCCGATCCGCACGGTCTTGTGGAGCACGCGGGCGGCGTGGCCCGGCGCGGTCGGGGCGGCGTGTTCCGCGGGGGCAGGCAGCGTCGCGGCCGGGGCCGCAGCGCCCGAGAGCCCGGCGGCGGCGGCGAGGCCGATGGCGGCGATGCCCGCGGACAGGACGATGATCGTGCGAGCGGGGAAGGGCATGGGCGGTCTCCTTGGTGCGGTGTGCCGCGATGGACGCAGCGGGGGTGGTCGGACCATCCGTCGCTGGCCCCGGTGCATCCGCACACGAGTGCGGCGAGGGGCGAGCGTGCATCGGCCATACTCCTAAGCGTGGAGGACGGACACGCGATTGAGACAGCGAAGGTGGCTGGCGGTCAGCGCACCTACGGAGCGCGGGCCGGCGCGGGGGGAGCGAGCATCGCCGCGCAGCGTTCCAGCGCCCGCTCGAACGACGCGCGGCGCGGGTGGCCCTCGGGCAGCAGCGAGATGGCGCGTCGGAACGACTCGGCCGCTTCGGCCGGCTGGCCGATCTGGAGGAGCGCACTCCCGAGCACGCCGTGCCCCAGGGGGTCGGACGGGTTTAGGGAGGTCGCCTGCCGGGCGTGCGCGGCGCACTCGTCGTAGCGCTCTTCCTGCAGCAGCCAGATGGCGATGTTGAACTGCGCCACGTGGTTGTGCGCGTCGAGCGACAGGGCCCGCTGCATGCACTCGATGGCCTCGGGCACGCGGTTCTGCGTCGACAGCGCGTTCCCGAGGTTGACGTGCGCCGCGGCGGCCTGAGGCCGCAGCGCGACGGCCGCCCGGTAGAACGAGATCACGTCCGGGTCTGTCGGCGCGAGCGACTCGGCGAGGGCGAAGCACGCCCAGAAATCGGACGGGTGGGCCGCCTGGATGCGCCGGAGGAACGGCAAGCCTTCCTCCGACCGCTGCTCCATGAGCAGCCCGGCGACGATGAGCATGAGCGGCACGGGCTGGTCTTCGAGGCGGGCCTCCCGCGCGAGCGCCTCGAGTTGGTTCTGATCCTGCCACGTCATGACGGAGCGGGCGCGGTCGCGCCAGGCGGGATCCGGGTCGGCGGTCCGCGTCGCGATGAGCAGCCACTGGACCTCGCCCTTGTCGGCAGCGCAGATCGCCCAGTCGTCCATCGCGTCGATCAGCGCGACCCTGGCGTTCGAGGAGGCGACGCGTGCGGCGAAGGCTCCGGGATCGTCGCCCTCGACCAGCAGCCCCGCCTTGCGGAACTCGTCGCGGTAGGTGTTCCACCACTTGCGCCGGTCGAACGCGATCTCGCGCGACGAGGCCCGCTCGAGCCGCATCGCCGCGAGACGGTCGACGAAGTCGAGTTCTCGCGCGATCTCCGCGGCGCGGCGCGCCGACTCGTCCGAGCCGTAGCCCAAGCCGATGCGGGTCTTGGCGCGCTCGAGCATGTTCCGCGCGCCGCTCCAGTCGCCGGCGCGCTGCAGACGAACGATCTCGGTGAAGTCCGTCGCGACCGCCCGCTCGAAGGCGGCCCGCTGCGAGGCCGTCCAGAGCACCGCGCTGAAGATCATGGTGAGGCAGAGGATCGCGCCGAGCCAGGCGGCCGTGCGGGTCGGATGGCGGCGCACCCACTTGCGGAGCCTCTCGGCGGGCCCGATAGGCCGCGCGGCGATGGGCTCGCCCCGGAGAAACCGGCGCAGGTCGTCGGCCAGCGCCCCGGCGCTGGCGTAGCGGCGCGCGGGGTCCTTGCTGAGGCACGCCAGGCAGACGGTTTCCAGGTCGCGCGGCACGCGGGCGTTGAGCCTGGATGGCGGCGCGGGTTCCTGCTCGATCACCTGGCGCTGGGTCTCGAGCGGCGAGTCGGCGCGGAACGGCGGGCGCCCGGTGAGCAGGTCGTAGAGTATCGCGCCCAGGGCGTAGACATCGACGGCGGGTTCGTTGCGTCCCGGCGCGCCGAGGGCCTGTTCGGGCGCCATGTAGCTCGGCGTGCCGAAGCCGGCCTGGCCGAGCGTCGCCGACGGGTCACAGGCCATGAGGCGGGCGAGGCCGAAGTCGGCGATCTTCGGGCTGCCGTCCAGCGTGAACAGGATGTTGCCGGGTTTGAGGTCGCGGTGCACGACGCCACGCTCGTGCGCGACCTGGACGGCCGTCGCCAGCAGCGCGGTGAGTTCCGCCGCCTGGCGCGGCGGCTGCGGGGCCCCGCCCATCCGCTGGGCGAGCGAACCGCCCTCGAGGAACTCCATCGTGAAGTACGGGCGTGCGTCGATGGCGGCAACGTCGAAGACCTGCACGATGTTGGGGTGCTGGATCGCCGCGACGGCCGACGCTTCTCGCAGCAGCGCTTCGGTCTCGTGGGGCGCGTCGTGCATGCCGGGCAGGAGCATCTTGACGGCCACCACCCGGTGGAGCGCGGTGTGCAGCGCCCGGTAGACCACCCCCATGCCGCCGCGACCGACGAACTCGATCTGCTCGTACCCGGGCAGGCGCGGGGCGTCGGTGAGCGGCGAGGCGCGCTGTGCGCGCCCGCCGGAAGGGAACAGGGCGTCGAGGTCCTTGCTGATCGACTGCATCCGCTGCCAGCGGCCAGAGACGATCGGCAGGAGATCCGGGTGTTCGGCGCAGACCTGCTCGGCGGGCAGGCCAGAGTCCAGCATCGCCGCCAAGAGCGAGCGAACGCGTTCGTCGTCGTTCATACGGTGCGCCGTTCAACGGGCGAGCCCGGGCGCAGGTCGTCCAGCTCGTCGGCGAGCAGGAGGAGCGCCTGGTTGAGCCGGCGCTGCACCGTCTTGGTGGAGACGCCGGTCAACGCCGCGACCTCCGGGTGTGTCATGCCCTGGATCCGGATGAGTTCGAACACCTCACGCTCCTCGTCCGGCAGCGCGTCGATCGCGGCGAGCATCCGCAGCGCCTTGAAGGAGAGCACCGATCCGGAGGTCTCGGGCGCCGGGACGAGGTCCTCGCGGATCGGCAGCGCACGCGTCTGCTCATCCAAGCGTCGGGCCAGGTCATTCAGCTCCCATCGCAGGTGCTGGTTGACGATCGCGAAGAACTGGCGGACATTCCCCGGGCGGACGGTTTTCATCGCCTTGAGCAGGCGTTCCACCACCGCGCCGAGCAGTTCGTCGGGGCGCAGGTTGGTCGGTGGTCGGGTCAGCCGTTCGTAACTCTGAAAGAGCATGGCGCTGCACAGCACGTGCAGGCGCTCCACGGACCTCGCCATGAGGGCGCGGACGACGGCGTCGGGCGGGGGATCGTTCCCGGTGGTCGCTGCGAGTTGATCCAGGTACGCCTGGATGGCCGCCGTGGTGTGGGTCGCGTCCATCGTGGCGGATCGTACCGCGCAGGTGAATCTGGGTGCGCGGGGTGTCCATGCCCCACGCTTAGTAAGGCGGCCCCGATCTCGCTTACGACCACAAGGAGACCGCCATGTCCCAGTTCATCGATGCAAGCCCGCTCAGTCGCCGCAATGTGCTCGCCGTTGGTGCGGGCGTCGCCGCCACCGCGTTCGCCGCCTCCGCGCGGGCGGGCGCGGGGCGTGTCGAAGCAACCGAACCCTTGAAACAAGGAACCTCGCCCATGCAGCACGTCACGACTCAGGACGGCGTCCAGATCTATTTCAAGGACTGGGGGCCCAAGGGGGCGCAGCCGATCATGTTCCATCACGGCTGGCCCCTCAGCGCCGACGACTGGGACGCCCAGATGCTGTACTTCCTGCAGAAGGGCTACCGGGTGGTCGCTCATGACCGTCGCGGGCACGGCCGCTCGAGCCAGGTCAGCGACGGGCACGACATGGACCACTACGCCGCCGACGCCGCGGCGGTCGTCGAGCACCTCGACCTGCGCAACGCCGTGCACGTCGGGCACTCCACCGGCGGCGGGCAGGCGACCCGCTACGTCGCCCGTCACGGCGCCGGGCGCGTTGCCAAGCTCGTCCTCATCGGGGCGGTCCCGCCGATCATGGTGAAGACCCCCGCCTACCCCGGCGGCCTGCCTCTCGAGGTCTTCGACGGGCTGCGTCAGCAGCTCGCCGCGAACCGATCCCAGTTCTATCTCGACATCGCGAGCGGGCCGTTCTACGGATTCAACCGCCCGGGCGCCGCGCCGTCCGAGGCGATCATCCAGAACTGGTGGCGCCAGGGCATGATGGGCGGCGCGAAGGCCCACTACGACGGCATCAAGGCGTTCAGCGAGACCGATTTCACCAGCGACCTGAAGTCCATCGATGTGCCGACCCTTGTCATGCACGGCGACGACGACCAGATCGTGCCCATCGCGGCGTCCGCGATGCTGTCGTCGAAGCTCCTCAAGCGCGGCACACTCAAGGTCTACGAGAAGCTCCCGCACGGGATGTGCACGACGCACGCGGACGTCGTCAACCCGGACCTGCTCGCGTTCATCACGGGCTGATCCGGGCAGCGCGTGGCTCAGACGGATCGTGGTTGTCGCTCGATGCCGGGCCGCCGCGCGTGTTCGACGCCGCGACGCTCGCCGGAGGTGTGTGATGAACGTTGTGATTGTCGGGGGCAGCGGGCTCATCGGAACCAAGCTGACCCGGCGACTGCGCGAGCGGGGCTGCGCGGTCACGCCCGTGTCGCCCTCGACAGGCGTCGACACCGTGACGGGCACGGGCGTTGCCGAGGCGGTGCGCGGGGCGGAGTGCATCGTGGACGTCACAAACTCGCCGTCCTTCGCCGACGACGCGGTCATGGCGTTCTTCCGCGCATCGACCGGCAATCTGATCAGGGCGGCGGCCGCCGCGGGCGTTCGGCATTACGTCGCGCTCTCGATCGTCGGCGCGGACGACCTGCCCGACAGCGGATACATGCGTGCGAAGGTGGTGCAGGAGAACCTTGTCCGCGCGGGCGGCGTGCCGTTCACGATCGTCCGATCGACGCAGTTCTTCGAGTTCCTCGCGGCGGTGGCGGACGCGGCGACTCGCAACGGGGAGATCCGCGTGCCGGCCATCCAGATGCAGCCGATCGCGGCGGACGACGTCGCCGCCCAGCTGGCGGAGGTCGTTGTCGGACGTCCGCAGAACGGCGTGGTCGAGATCGCCGGGCCCGAAGCCCTGCCGATGGCCGTGCTGATCGAGCGACGCCTCGCCGCGAAGGCGGACCCGCGGCGCGTCGTGGTCGATGAACAGGCCGGGTACTTCGGCGCTCACGCGCAGGTCCGCACGCTCGTCCCCCGCGGCGTCGCGCGGGTCGGGACCGTGGACCTCGCCCGATGGCTGCGCACGGCGGAGTAGCCGCCGCCGATCGGTGCACGAATCGCGTGCGGAGCGTCCTTGCCGCGCACCGGGTGCAGGCTACTTCCAGAGCCGCCGACGGAGCAGATCGGCGTCGATCGTGATCTGCGTGCGGACCTGCGGGGTCATGCGGTCCACGTTCTTGAGCATCATCGCCATGCGCTGGTTCTTCGCCAGCCGCTCGCGCGTCCGGATCAGGAAGTCCCAGTAGAAAAGGGTGAACGGACACGCCGACGGACCGCTCCGTGCCTCGGGGTCGTAAGGGCACGAGGCGCAGTAGTTGCTCATGCGATCGATGTACCGACCTCCCGCGGCGTACGGCTTGGTGCCGACGAGCCCCGTCACGCCCGGGCCGGCGTCCGCACGCCGATCGGCGTGCATCACCATGCCCAGCGCGTTGGGCAGGGTGACCCAGTCGACCCCGTCGACGAACATTCCCAGGTACCAGTCGCTGACGGCCCGCGGGTGCACCCCGCTGATGAGCGCGAAGTTGCCGGTGACCATGAGGCGCTGGATGTGGTGCCCGTAGCCGGTGTCGAGCACCTGGCCGATGCAGGCCTTCATGCACGCCATGTCGGTGTCGCCGGTCCAGTAGAACGCGGGGAGGCGCTGGTGCTGGTCGAGCGCGTTGCGTTGGGCGTACGCGGGGCCCTCGAGCCAGTAGACGCCCCGGATGAACTCGCGCCAGCCGATGATCTGGCGTACGAACGCCTCGACGGACTGCAACGGCGCGAGTCCGGCGTGATAGGCCGCGACGGCGCGGTCGCAGCACTCGCGCGGGTGCAGCAGCTTGAGGTTGAGCGAGCACGACAGGGTCGAGTGGTAAAGGGTGGGCTCGCTCGCCCACATCGCGTCCTCGAACGGGCCGAACAGGGCGAGGCGGTGCGTGATGAAGTCGTCGAGGGCTTCGAGCGCCTGCGCGCGCGTGACGGGCCAGGCGAAGGACTCGACCGAGCCGGGCAGGTCGGGGAGCACCCGCGCGATGCACTTGAAGACGGCGCGCGTCGTCTCGTCGGGCGTGAAGCGGCGCGGCGGAGGCGGGCGCGGGGAGGGGCCCCGCGGGCCGAACGGCAGACGGTTCTCGGAATCGAAGTTCCACACGCCACCCGCGGGCGTGGCGCCCGCGCCGGATCCCTCCATCAGGTAACCCGTCTTGCGCCGTTGCACGCGGTAGAAGAACTCCATGGTGAGCGAGGCGCGACCGGCCGCCCACGAGGCGAACTCCTCGGGCGTCGTCAGGAAGTGCTCGTCGGGCAGCACGCGCAGCGGGATCGCGGCGCCGTCGCACACGCGTTGGAGCATCGACAGCACACGCCACTCGCCGGGGTGCGTGCACGCGATCTCGGACGGCCGGAGGACGTCGATGGCCCGGGCGATCTCCCCTTCTAATGTGCCGGTGTTCTCCGGGTCGTCCAGCGCGACGTACCGCACACGGATCCCCCGGTGCCCAGCCTCCGCCGCGAAATGGCGCATCGCCGACAGGAACAGCGCGGTCCGCGCCGCATGGCTGGGGACATGGCGCGACTCGCCCGCCACCTCCATCATCAGCAGCGTGTCGCGGGGTTCGAGCGACCGCAGCAGCGGGGCATCCAGATCGAGCTGGTCGCCGAAGACAATGACGAGCCGGCCCGTGGTCGTCGGGCGCCCCGGTCGGCGTGCGGATGTGGCCGAGTCGCGGGCCATGGGCGTGCATGGTACGAAGGAGTGAGACTACGCATTCATTCACCGCAGGGCCGCGTCGTGTCGATCTTCTTCGGTGCCGGCCCGCGATTGTGCCGGTCGTGAGGACCTCCCGTGCCCGCTGACTCCCTGCGAACGACAACGACCCCGCGCTGGATGCGTGGGTGGCTGATCGGTGCGGGCGCGTACAACATCGTCTGGGGAAGCGCCATGGCGCTCGCCCCCGTGTGGACGCTCGGGCTGCTGGGCGCCGCGCCCCAAAGCCGCGAGTTGTGGCCCCAGTTGTGGGCGTGCATCGGCATGATCGTCGGCGTCTACGGGCTCGGCTACCTGCTCGCGGCGAGAGACCCCGCGCGCCACTGGCCCATCGTGCTCGTCGGGCTGATCGGCAAGATCCTCGGCCCCATCGGCTTCGTCGACGCGGCGGCGCGAGGCCTGCTCCCCTGGTCCATGGGCGTCACCATCCTCACCAACGACCTGCTGTGGTGGATTCCCTTCGCCATGATTCTCTGGCACGCGGCGCGAGTGGCCCAGCCGGCGCCGCCCGAGGGAGCCGTTCCCCTGGACGCCGCGCTGGACGCGCTGCGTGATGAACAGGGCCGCACGCTGCGTGCCCACACCAACGATCGTCCGACGCTCGTGGTGCTCCTGCGTCACTCGGGGTGCACGTTCTGCAAGCAGACGCTCGCGGACCTGGCGCGCTGGCACGCCGACATCGAGAAGGCCGGCATCGGCCTCGCGGTCGTCGGCATGGCCCCATCCTCGGACGACCTGCGCGCGGTCGGGCTGCGTCACGGGTTGACCTCGGCGGCCTGGTTCGCCGACCCGGACCGGTTGCTGTACCGCGCCCTGGAACTCGGGCGCGGGTCGTTCCTGCAACTCTTCGGCCCGCGCGTCTGGCTGGCCGGCGTGCTGGCCGCCCTCCGCGGGCACGGCGTGGGCCGCCTCGAGGGCGACGGCTTCCAGATGCCCGGGGCGTTCGTGATCCATCGCGGGCAGGTCGTGCGGTCGTACCGGCACGCGACGGCGGGCGACCGCCCCGACCTCAAGGAGTTCGCGTGCCCGGTGGGCTGACGACACTGGTCCCGGCCGTGCACGCCGGCGCGACGTGGTTCATGGTGGGGCTGATCTGGTTCGTCCAGATCGTGCACTACCCGCTGCTCGGGCACATCCCCGCCGACGCGGTTCCCGAGTACGCCAGGGCCCACCAGCGGCGCACGACGTTGGTGGTCGGCCCGCTGATGTTGATCGAGGCCGGTTCGGCGCTATTGCTGCTCTGGGCGGCGGGCGGCGCGGACGATCGCGAGCTGCTCTCGTGGATCGGGCTGGTCCACCTCGCGGTGATCTGGGCCTCGACCTTCGCGGTGCAGGTGCCGCTGCACGCGCGGCTCGCGTCCGGCTTTGACCCGCGCGCGTGGCGCCGGCTCGTGTTCACCAACTGGGTACGCACGATCGCGTGGACGTCCCGGGGCGTCATCGCCCTCGGGCTGATGGAGTAAGCACGGCTATGGCACAACGAACATGCCTCGTCATCGGCGCGGCGGGCGGCATCGGGCGCGAACTCGTGGGCATGCTGCACCGCGACGGCTGGTCGATCGTGCTCGCCGGCAGAACTCCTTCGGCGCTCGAGGAGACCGCCGCGACGTGCGACGGGCAGGTCGCGTGCGTGGACGCGCGAGACTTCGACGCGGTGGACGCCGTCTTCCAGGCGCACCCGGGGATCTCCGGCGCCGTGAACCTGGCGGGGTCGATCCTGCTCAAGCCCGCGCACTTGACGTCGGCGCAGGAGTTCGACGAGACCGTGGGCCTCAACCTGCGCACGGCGTTCGCGCTCGCGCGAGCCGCGGGCAGGCACATGAAGGGCGCGGGCGGGAGCGTGGTCCTGCTGTCGTCGTGCGCCGCGGGCATCGGGCTGGCGAACCACGAGGCCATCGCCGCGTCGAAGGCGGGCGTCGAGGGTCTGGTGCGAGCGGCGGCGGCGACGTACGCCGGGGCGGGCGTCCGCTTCAACGCCGTAGCGCCCGGGCTCGTCGCGACGCCCATGGCCCGGCGGATCACCGACAACGAGGGGGCCCTGAAGGCGTCGGTCGCGATGCACCCGCTGGGGCGCATCGGCCGCCCGGCCGACGTTGCGCGCGTCATCGCGTTCCTGCTGCACCCGCAGAGCGACTGGATCACCGGGCAGGTCGTCGGGGTAGACGCCGGGCTGTCCCGCCTCAAGACGAGATAGCCCGGAGAGCGCCCGCTACTGCGGCGGGCGCAGTTCGTCGAGGTTGACGCGGTACGTCAGTTCGAGCGCGTTGGTCTCGGCGTCGAAGCACCGGAACAGCAGGTGGGGCTTGTCGGCGTAATCGCCCGACGTCGCCTCCCACTGGATGTCGATGTGCGCGTACGAGTGCAGCGAGTTCGCCACCGGCGAGACCCGCGCGGAGTTGAACACCCACGGCTCTTCCTGGTTGATGCCGGCGAACATCAGTTCGATCGCGTCGTAGCCGAGCGCCCCGCGGATGCGGCTCACTTCGCCGTAGTGCTGGTCGCCCGCGATGAAGACCACGCCGTTCGCCTTCGTCTCGCGGATGAGCCGGAACAGGCGATCGCGCGCGCCCGGGAACTTGGCCCAGGTCTCGAACTTCGTGTCCCGGTCGAGCAGCACCTGGTAGCCCGAGACGACGAGGCGCAGGTCCGCGGGCTTCTTGAGTTCCTCCGCCAGCCACGCCCACTGGGGCTCGCCCAGCGTGTCGGCCGTGTCGCCCGGATCATCGCGGTTGAAGCGTCCGTCGAGCATGATGACCTGCAGGCGTGAGCCGGGCGCCCCGAAGATGTCGGCGTGAAAGACCCCCGGCCGGTCCGCGGGGATGCGGTCCTCGTGCCGCCAGAACTTGCGGAAGATCGCGTGGCTTTGTCGCTTCAGCGCGTAGTTCTTCCCGTCGTCGTTCATGCCGTAGTCGTGGTCGTCCCACGTCGCCATGAA
Organism: Planctomycetota bacterium; assembly: GCA_033763975.1. Classification (NCBI taxonomy): domain Bacteria; kingdom Pseudomonadati; phylum Planctomycetota; species Planctomycetota bacterium. Next base: position 19,676 of record JANRJM010000008.1, on the reverse strand, counting down.
GATCGACCGCTCGCGCAGGGCCGCGAAGCCCGGCTTGCTCTCGAGCACCGCGTAGCAGCGTTCGATGTGCGTGGGATCGTCCTTGGTGTCGGCGTACACGTTGTCGCCGACCCACAGCACCACGTCCGGCTTCGCCTCGACGTACCGCTCCAGCGCCGGCGCGGGGCGGGGCTGCTGGTGGCAGCCGATGATCGCCACGCGACGGACGGTCGCGGCCGATTCCGCGGCCTGCGGAGTGCCCGTCGGCGACATCATCCCGACCGCGAGCGCACACGCGGCCACAAGGCTCCAGTTCACGACCATCTCGAAACCCCCCGGTGTCCGGCGCGATCGTGGGAGTCGTCCGGCGCGGGCGGATGGTACTCGCACGCGTGCGGACCCGTCGAGTGAGGCGGGCGAGTGTCAATGTCCTGTGAACCCGCTTGCCTTGTCTCCCCTGTTCTGGTATTCTCCTCGGGCAACTTCGGGGACATAGACGATGCGCGTGCACACTATCACGGCGGCGGCACTCGGCTGGACGGTCGCTTCGGCCGCCCTGGCCGGCCCGATCGTGTTCTACGGCGGCGATTTCGACCGGCGCAACGCCGTCGGCAACTACACGGTGTCGAACAACTCCGGAACCGTGACCGCCGATCAGCGCGTCTTCGACGACTTCGCCATGCCCACGTCCACGAGCGTCGAGGCGCTCTTCGGCAACTTCCTGTCGAACCGCACGCCCACCGGCTACGCCTTCGAGATCCGCTCGGGCGTCAGCAGCGGGAACGGCGGCACGATCGTGGCGTCGGGCACCGCCACCACCGGCTTCACCTGGGTCGCCACAGGGCGTTCCGCGTTCGGCCTGACCGAGTACACGCTCCGCGCCGACGTGGCGAACTTCTTCCTCGCCGCCGGCACGTACCACCTGAACATCCGCCCGCTCATCACGACGAATCAGTCGTTCGAGGTCTATCTGTCGTCGACGAGCGGGACCAACGGCGTGGGATCGCCCCTCAACAACGTCAACGCATTTGTGAAGGGCGGACCCACCAACCTCAACTTCACCCCCATCCAGAACACCGGTCTCGGGTTCCTCGACTTCTCGCAGGGCGTTGAAGTCGTGCCGCTGCCCGGCGCCGCCGCCATGGCGGGCGCGTGCCTGGGTCTGCTCGCGGTCCGCCGTCGCCGCCGAGCCTCCTGAAGCACGCTGTCTAGACGTACAGCGCAGGCCGAACTGCTCCTTGCGGGGTATCCGTGCGCCCGCGGTGCACCCAGCCCGTGCACGCCGAATCGCGGCCGGTGTTCTGCGAACCCGCCTCCCGTGCCGGTGTGCGGGACTGACCGCTAATCCCCGCGAGGAAGGCGTCGTGAGCGGTCGCTTACCGCCCGCGCGCCGCTGCGTTCACGCGCGCCGTGCACGCTTGCGGTGGCCGCGCCCGCCGCATGGGCCTGCCAGAAAGAGGTCACGCATGATCCCGACCCGTGTGCACGGCGTTCTCGACTACATCGTGGGGCTTGCGCTCATCGCGGCCCCGTGGTTGTTCGGCTTCGCGTACAACGGCCCGGGCACCTGGGTGCCCGTGGTGCTGGGCATCAGCATCATCGTCTACAGCCTGATGACGGCGTACGAGCTGGGCCTCGCGCCGATCATCAAGATGGTGCCGCACCTGTGGCTCGACGGCATCGGCGGCGCGTTCCTCGCGGCGTCGCCCTGGCTGCTCGGCTACGCCGACATCGTGTGGATCCCTCACGTCCTCGTCGGCGTCGTCGAAGTCACCGTTGCGGTCGCGACGCGCACGCAGCCCCGCTACGTCCGGGCCGTCGCACGCCCCTGATGGCCCGCGCGCGGTCGCGCCCGCCCGGTGCACCCGGCCCGCCCGCCTACGCCGGCGGGCCGCCCGCGTGGGGCGAGAGCAGGTCGGTCGAGTCGTGGAGCGGCTTGGCCTGGCGCGCCTGCTCGCCCAGCACCGCCGCCTCGCTCGTGAGCCCGCCCTCGGCCCGCGTCGACGCGGTATCCGCGCTCGTGGCGCGCGAGCGCCCGGCGGCAGGCCCGGACGGCGCGAGGTCGTCCGCGTCTGTCGTGCGGCGATCGTCGTGCAGCACGACCGGCACGCCGTGCGGGAACACCACCTCGCGCGCCTCGTCGGGCATCGAGATGCCCTGCTCCTGAAACGCCCGCTTGACGAGACGGATGACCGACGAGCGCACCTTCAGCCAACTGTGCTCGTGCCCGTTGAGCCAGAAGTACACGCGGATGTTGACGGTCGCGGCGCCCAGGTTGTCGGCGAGCACCCAGGGCTCCGGATCATCGAGCACCGCGGGATGGTCGTTCAGCACGCGCAGCGCGACCTCCTGCGCGCGGTCGATGGGATCGTCGTAGCCGATGCCCACGACGAAGCTCTCGCGCCGGTTGCGGTTCGCCGTGAAGTTGCTGAGCGTGCTCTTGTAGACCACGGAGTTGGGAAGCTGCACGAAGTTGCCGTCCAGCGTCATCACCATCGTGGTGCGGACGTTGAGCTGCTGGACGTAGCCCGTGACGCCGGCCACCTCGATGAGATCGCCGGTCTCGAACGGGCGGTGCACGCTGAGCAGGATGCTGGCGAAGTAGTTCTCGACGATGTCGCGGAACGCGATGCCGAGCGCCAGGCCCACCAGGCCCGTGCCGCCCACGACCGTCAACGCCAACTGCGTGAGCCCCGACACCCGAAGCACGACGTACACGCCCGCGAGCAGGATCAGCACGCCCACGGCGCGGGCGATGAGGTCTCGCAGCAGCGGGGCGCGGATGCGCGGATGCAGCAGGCGCCGGACCCCGCGCGTTCCGGCCCACGCGCCCGCCGCCGCGACGCCGACGATGAGCAGCGCGAAGCCCAGCGTGGGGAGCGCACGCAGCACGTCGCGGCGGAGCTGACGCAGGCCCTCCATCGCGTCCGGGCTCGCCACGTCCATGCGGTTCACAACCCCCAGCACGCCCGGACGCGAGCGTGCGACCTCGCTCGCCCACGCGCGGGCTTCTTCGGTCTGGGCTTCCCCGTCGAGGAACACGATGGCGTTCTCAACGCGCACCGATGCATCGCTGAACCAGCGTGAGGCCCGCAGCGCCGTCAGGATGCGCTGCGATTCCGCCTCCGCGGGCGGCGCGGCGGCGTCATCCCCGCGCGTGCCGCGCTGCGCGGGGGGCGCGTCCTGCGCGGGCGTCGGCTGAGCCTGCGCGAGCAGGAGGATTCCCGCCCCGCCGAGCAGCAGGCCCAGCGCGTCGGGCAGGCGACGTCGATCCGGAGTTGGCCCTGGGCTCTCGGCGATGCGCCCTCCGCCTCTCGTGCGCCCCCGGCGCGCGCCGTCCGCCGGGCGCTACCGCACGCCTCCACCGTTGCCCGCGGCGGCCCCGGATCGGAGCTGCTGCTGCAGCCCGGACGACGCCTCGTGCAGCGACTGCAGTGCGCGTTCTTCTTCGCCGAGCGTCGCCTTGAAGAGCTCGGCCGCTTCGGTCGAGCCCGCCATGTGCGCGAGCATGAGCATCGACTCGTACATCGACAGTTCGTAGTGCTCCACCGCGCTGCACGTTCCGATGATGGCCAGCGAGACCAGCGTGTCGTCGCCCGCGTACCCGAGGTTCAGTTCGCCGTCGGACAGCAGGCCTTCCATCGCCATCGACCGGCGCCCCTGGCACGGAACCCCCAGCAGCGTGGCCGCCTGCTCGAGGCGGATCGCCTGGGCCCGCGTCTCGTCGAGGTGCTGAGCCAGGGCGCGCCGGAGCGACTCATCCGGCGCCCGGGCCGCGACGCGCGGCATGGCGAGCACGAGCAGGCCCTCGGCGTTGTACATGATCTGGATCGCCTCGCCGAGCAGGCGGAGCGGTGAATCAAGGTGCATCGTGGTCCTCCGGTTCGCCTCAGGCCGTGCCGTTCACCGCGCCCGCGGTGGTCGCGGACGGCTTCAGGACAACCTTGAGGCAGTTGTCCTCCTTCTTGTTGAACATGCGGTAGGCGTCGGGCGCGTCGGTGAGGGGCAGGGTGTGCGTGATGATGTCCTCGGGCTGCAGACGCCCCTCGAGGATCAGGTGCAGCAACTGGTGCTGATACGCCTGGACGCGGACCTGCCCCATGCGGAACGTCACGCCCTTGTTGAACGCGACGCCCATGGGGATCGTGTCGACCATCCCCGAGTACACGCCCAGGAGCGAGATGGTGCCCGCCTTGCGCACGCAGCGCATCGCCTCACGGAGCACCGCGGGCCGGTCCGTCTCGATGCCCACCGACTGCTTCACGCGGTCGATCGCGCCCATGAGCCCGTGCCCGTGCGCTTCCATGCCCACCGCGTCGAGGCACGCGTCCGGGCCGCGACCGGCCGTCTGGTCGAGCAGGTGCTCGTAGACGTCGCCCCCGTCGTCGGGGTTGAAGATCTCCGCGCCGGCGCGGGCCGCGATCGCGAGTCGCTCGGGCACGGGGTCGATCACGATCACGCGGTGCGCCCCCAGCGCAAGGAGCGAGCGTGCCGCCATCTGGCCCACGGGGCCGGCGCCCCAGACCGCGACGACATCGCCCGGCTGCACGCCGCAGTTCAGCGCGCCCATCCACCCGGTCGGCAGAATGTCGGACAGGAACAGCACCTTCTCGTCGGGCACGCCCTCGGGGATCTTGATCGGCCCGACGTCGCCGAACGGCACGCGGATGTACTCCGCCTGCCCGCCGGCGTAGGCGCCGGTGATCGCCGAGTACCCCAGCATCCCGCAGCACGGGTACCCCAGCACGCCCGCCGATTCCACCGCGTTCGGGTTTGAGTTGTCGCACGCAGAGAACTCTTTACGCTTGCAGAAGAAGCACGACCCGCACGCGATCGTGCACGGGATGACCACCCGGTCGCCCTCGCGCAGGTTCGTGACCGCCGAGCCGCGCGCGACGACCTCGCCCATGCACTCGTGCCCAAGGATGTCTCCCTTCGACATGCCCGGGAAGTAGTTGTGGTACAGGTGCAGGTCCGACCCGCAGATCGCCGTCGATGTCACACGCACCACGATGTCCCGCGGATTCGTGATCCGCGGCTCGGGCACGTCCTCCACGCGAAGGTCCTCGGCCCCATGCCAGCACACGGCCTTCATGCACGCTCCTTCGGCGAGAACTTCTGCTCGTCCTTCGATCCCTCAACGTCGCGCCCGCGATCCGCGCCGGCGGGCTGGCCTTTCGTGGTCGCCACCTCTCCCGCCTCGAGCAGCTCGCGGAAACGGAACAGCGTCGCCTGAAGGAACGCCTCGGGGTTCTTCCCCAGCTCCCGTTCGAACGACTGCCCGATCGAGGTCTGCCCCGGCACGTAGTCCACGATCACCTTCACCGAAGTGCCGCGCTTGAACGGCAGTTCGCGCAACGACACCGACCCCGCGTGCGGCACGGGCGGGTCGCCCACCGTGCGCCAGGCGAACAGCCGGTCCATCTCCTCGCGGATGATCTCGGCCTCCCACGAGAACGACTCATCGCCCGCCCGCGCGGTGCCCTCGATGCGGTTCCCGTTCCGCGGGCCGAGCGTGCCGACCTCGGACACGAACTGCGGGAGGCCCACGATCCCCGACAGCAGGCGGTACACCTCCGACGCCGGCTTCTGCACCGTGACGGACGCCGTGATCTGCTTCCCGTTCTCGAAGAAGTTGGACGCCGTGTCGTCGTTGCTGGCCAACGGGGCTCCCTTCCGGCCGCCGCACAGTGCGGCCGACGGGAAGGATGCGGCGGGAACATGACGCCACGATAAAAGTGCCAAGCGGCGACGCACGCCGCACCGCGCCGCGGTAAGCCCCGATCGTACAGTTCCGGGCGATGAAAGACCGCCGGCCGCTCCTGGAGTTGCTCGCCCGCCTTCGGGCGGTGCGCCGGTCGTGCCTGGAAACCGAGCGGTCGCACGCCGACATGCTCGACCAACTGGCCCGGGCCGAGGCGGACGCGCCGCAGGCGGGCGCGCCGGGCCCGATGGCGGGCGCGGCGGCGAGCGCGCGCAACCTGCTGCATTACCTCGCGCTGCGCAGCGACGACCTGCGCGACCTGCACGAGCCGCTCGCCGCGCACGGGCTGTCGTCGCTCGGGCGTGCCGAGGCCCATGTGCTCGCGAACCTGGACGGGGTGATCGCGGCGTTGGAGTGCCTGACGCGCACGCCAGAGGAGGCGGAGGGAGGGGTCGCGCCGGTTTCGCTGCGCGACGGGCGCGAGATCCTCGAGCGACGCGCGCAGAGCCTCTTGGGCGCGAGCCGCGCCCCGGGCGACTCCGGTGCGGGCGTTCGCATCATGGTGACGCTGCCGGGCGAGGCGGCGGAAGACGCCGGGCTGGTGCGACGGATGCTCGACGCCGGCATGACGTGCGCGCGGATCAACACGGCGCACGATGGCCCGCGCGCGTGGGAGCGCATGTGCCGCCTGGTGCGCGCGGAGTCCGCGCGGGCGGGCGTCGCATGCCGGATCCTGATGGACCTGGCCGGGCCGAAGATCCGCACCGGGCCGATCGAGCCCGGCCCGCGCGTGCTGCGCATCAAGCCCGGGCGCGACGCGCTCGGGCAAGTCGTGTCGCCCGGGGAGGTCATCCTCCGCGCCGCGCACGACGCCCCGGGCGAGGAACCCCGCGCGTTGCCCGTGGACGGCGACTGGCTCCACGCACTCCGCACGGGCGACGTGATCGAGCTGCGCGACGCGCGCGGCCGCCGCCGCACGCTCGCGGTGGAGGTCTCTCCGACGCGCGCGGGCGAGGCGCGGGGCGTCGTCCGCGCGCGAACGACCCGCACGATCTACGTGCGCACGGGAACAGTGCTGCGCCTGCGCACCCCCGACGGGCGCGAGCCGCGCGCGACCGTCGGCCCGCTTCCTCCCACCCAGCAGGCGATTGTCGTGCGGCCCGGCGATCCGCTGGTCGTCTCGTTCGACGCGCCGGCCGGGCGTCCCGCGTCCGACGGTGGGGCGGCGGTCATCACGTGCACGCTGCCGCAGGCCTTTGCCCGCTGCCGCCCCGGTGGGCAGGTGTGGTTCGACGACGGGCGCGTCGGCGCCGTGATCGTGCACGTGGGCGTGGGGTGCCTCGAACTCCGCGTGACGACCGCCGCCCGCGACGGCAGCAAGATCCGCGCCGACAAGGGCATCAACCTTCCCGATACCGACATCCCGGTGCGCGGGCTCACGCCCGAGGACGTCGAGGTGCTCCCGCTCGCCGCCGCCCACGCCGACATGATCGGCCTGTCGTTCGTGCGAGAGCCCGCGGACGTGGACGACGTGCGGGCACGCCTGCGCGACCTCGGAGCGCCGGGCGTGGGCGTCGTGCTCAAGATCGAGACCTCGCACGCCTTCGAGCGGCTCCCGGCGCTGCTCCTCGCCGCCCTGCACGCACCGGCCGCCGGCGTCATGATCGCCCGTGGCGATCTCGCGGTCGAGGTCGGCTACGACCGCCTCGCCGAGGTGCAGGAAGAGATCCTCTGGCTGTGCGAGGCGGCCCACGTCCCTGTCATCTGGGCCACCCAGGTGCTGGAATCCATGGCCAAGGAAGGACGCCCGTCACGCGCGGAAGTGACCGACGCCGCCATGGGCGAGCGTGCCGAGTGCGTCATGCTCAACAAGGGCCCGTTCATCGTCGAAGCTATCGAGCTGCTCGGCACCGTCATGCGCCGCATGCTCGACCACCAGGCGAAGAAGCGCTCGGTCATGCGTGCGCTCGCGGTCGCCCGCCGGTTCTCCGGGCGGGCGTAGCAGGCCGCGCCGCCGCGCTCACGAGCACGCGTAGTGGCGCGTCGCCGCCAAACGCTTCGTCAGTTCACCCCGGAAGTCCGGGTGCGCGATCGAGATCAGCGCCTCGCCGCGGCGACGCAGGCTCAGCCCGTACAGGTTGACCGCCCCGTGCTCGGTCACGATCCAGTGCACGTGCCCGCGCGTCGTGACGACGCCCGCGCCGAGGGTCAGTTCCGATGCGATCCGCGAGATCGTCCCGCCCGCGGCGGTCGAGGGCAGCGCGATGATGGGCTTGCCCCCTTCCGAGAGCGCCGCCCCCCGGATGAAATCAAGCTGCCCGCCGATCCCCGAGTAGATCTTGTGCCCGATCGAGTCCGCGCACACCTGCCCCGTGAGGTCGATCTGCAGCGCGCTGTTGATGGCCGTCACCCGCGGGTTGCGCCGGATCAGCGCCGTGTCGTTCGTGCGGTCGCACCCGTGAAACTCCACGAGCGAGTTCTGGTGCACGAAGTCGAAGAGGCGCGTCGACCCGCTGCAGAAGCTCGTGACCGTCCGCCCGGGGTGCACGTCCTTGCGCCGGTTCGTCACCACCCCGCCCTCGATGAGCGGGATCAGCCCGTCGGAGAACATCTCCGTGTGCACGCCCAGTTCGTGCTTGTTGCCCAGGCGCGCAAGCACCGCGTCGGGGATCGCCCCGATCCCCATCTGCAGCGTCGCGCCGTCCTCGACCAGGTCCGCGATGATCTCCCCGATCCGCGCTTCTACCGGGCCGATCGGCGCCGGCGCGTGCGCCGGCAGGGGTCGGTCGGTCTCCACCCACGCGTGCAAGCGCTTGCCCGGGACCACCGTGTTCCCGTTCGTTCGGGGCATCTGCGCGTTCACCTCGGCGATCACCAGCCCCGCGCTGTCGGCCGCGGCCCGCGCCGCGTCGCACGATGTCCCCAGCGTGTGCATCCCGTGCCGATCCGCGGGCGAGAGTTGCAGCAGCGCCGCGTCCAGCCGGATGCGCCCGCTCGTGAACAACCCCGGGATGTCCGAGAGAAACACCGGGATGAAGTCCGCGCGGCCTTCCTGCACCGCCGGGCGCGCCGCCGCACCCGTAAAGAACGAGCATGAGCGGATTCGATCCCCGACTTCGGGGGAGAGGAACGACGCCGTGCCCTCGGTGTGCAGGTGAAAGAGCGTGATGTCGCGCACATCGGGACGCGCGGCGAGCGCGTCGAGCAGCGAGACCGGTGTCGCCGCGCTCCCGTGCACGAACACGTTCATGCCGCTGCGAATATGCGCGACCGCCTCCGCCGCCGTATCGACACGTCCCATGGCGCCTCCCCGGCCCGCTTCACACACTCTGAACGATCGACGCTGGTCCGCGGGCCTCGGACACTACTCACGCGCCGGAGCGCCTTCAATTCCAAGCGATCCGGCGAAGCGTCGGACTACGCTCGCGTCGGACAGGCGACCACTTCCCGGAGGCATGCCGCGATGCTGCCGAAGACGCTCGATACCGCCCAGCAGTTCCCGCGCGTCAGCGAGGCGTCGTGGCGGGCGCTCGTGGAGATCGACCTGCAGGGCGCCCCGTTCGAACGCCGCCTCGTCACGCACACGTACGAGGGCATCGACATCAAGCCGCTGTACACGCGCGACGACGCCGTCCCGGGCGGCGATCCTTCCGGGCACAGCGGGCTGATGCCCATGACGCGCGGCGCTCGCCTGCTCGGCGTGTCGCGACACGGGTGGGACATCCGCCAGGAAGTCGCCGACGCCGACCCGCTCGCGGCGAACCGCGCATGCCTGGACGAACTCGAGGGCGGCGCGACCTCGCTCGTGCTGCGCCTCGACGCGTGCGCGCGCGCCCAGCTCGATCCCGCGGACCCGGTCGGGCGAAACCTCGCCGCCCGCGACGGCATCGCCGCGTACACCGTCGACGACCTCGACCGCGTGCTGCAGGGCGTGCACCTCGAGATGATCACCGTCTCGCTCGAGGCCGGCGCCGCGTTCACGCCCGCGTCCGCGATGCTCGCGGCCCTGTGGGAGCGGCGGGGCGTGTCGTTCGAGGTCGCCCGAGGGTGTCTCCAGGCCGACCCGCTCGCGGTGCTGGCGCGCGACGGGCACCTGCCCTATTCGCTGGACGAAGGGATGTCGCGCCTCGGCGAACTGGCCCGCTGGAGCGTGCAGCGCCTCCCGCTGGTCCGCGCCGTCCGTGTCGGCACCGCGCCGTACCACCACGCCGGGGCGACCGCCACGCAGGACCTCGCGTTCTCGATGGGCACCGCGCTGGAATACCTGCGGGCGATGACCCGCGCCGGCCTCACCGTCGATCAGGCCGCCGGGCAGGTGCTGTTCTCCTTCGCCACCGGGTGCGGGCTGTTCCTCGCGATCGCCAAGCTCCGAGCGGCCCGGCGGCTCTGGGCCCGCGTCGTCGAAGCCTGCGGCGGGTCTGACCCGGCCCGCGCCATGACCATGTACGTCCGCCCCAGCAAGCGCGTCCTCACCACCCGCGACCCCTGGGTGAACATCCTGCGCACGACCACGTGCGCGGTCGCGGCCGGGCTCGCCGGCGCCGACGCGATCGGCGTCACGCCCTTCGACGCCGCGATCGGCGATCCCTCGCCCCTCGCCCGGCGCGTGGCGCGCAACACGCACCACGTTCTGCTCGACGAGTGCCACCTGCACCGCGTGTGCGATGTTCCCGGCGGCTCGTGGTACATCGAGCATCTGACCGACCAGGTCGCCGCCAAGGCCTGGGCGCTGCTCCAGGAGATCGAGTCGCGGGGCGGGATGGCGCGGGCGCTCGCCGACGGCTGGGTCGCCCGCCAGATCGACGGCGCGATGCTGCCCCGCATCCACAACCTCGCCACACGCAAGGACGTGGTGGTGGGGGTCAGCGAGTTCCCGCTGGCGAACGAGACACGCCCGGCCGTCACGCCGTCCGATCGTGATGCCATCGTGGGCGCCGCCCGGGCGCGGCTCGCGGGGCGCGCGCCCGCCCCGCGCACGCCCGCGTCGGGCGATCGGTCCGACCGCTGCGCCGACGCTCTCCAGGCCGCCCGCGCCAACGCGTCCGTCCGCGAGATCGCCGACCTGCTCCGCCCCGCGGACGACAAGCCGGCGGCGATCCACACGCCCGTGCACGTGCACCCGTTCGCCGAGGCCTTCGAGCGCCTGCGCGACGCGTGCGACCGCTACGCGCAGCAGTGCGGCGGGCGTCCGCGCGTGTTCCTGGTCGCGGTGGGTACTGCGCCGCGTCATTTGGCGCGACTGACGTACGCGCGACACCTGTTCCAGGCGGGCGGGTTCGACGTGCGCGAGAGCGTGCCCGACGTTTCGCCCGACGCCGCGGGCGTCGAGTTCGTCGAGAGCGGCGCGCACATCGCGGTGCTGTGCGGGCCCGACGACGCCTACCAGAACGCCATCCCGCGATTCGCGCCCGTGCTGCGCGGGGCGGGCGCCCGGCGGATCGTGCTCGCGGGCAACCCGGGCGGGCACGAGGCGGCGTACCGCGACGCGGGCATCGACCGGTTCATCTTCGTGAAGTGCGACGTGGTCGAGGTGCTCACGTCGCTGCTGGCCGAGGAAGGGGTGTACGCGTGAGCACGATCCCGAACTTCGCCGCCGTGCCGCTGGCGTCGCCTTCACGCCCCGGCAACGCCGACCAGTGGACGCACGCCGTCCGCGACGCGTTCGGCGCGGGCCCGGGCGACCTCGCCTGGCCGACGCCCGAGCGGATCGCCCTCCGCCCGGAGTACCAGGCGGCGGACCTGGCGGGCGTGGACTTCGTGGACACGTTCCCCGGGCTGGCGCCGTTCGTCCGGGGGCCGTACGCCGCCATGTACGCCCTGAAGCCCTGGACGGTGCGTCAGTACGCCGGGTTCAGCACGGCGGAGGCGAGCAACGCGTTCTACCGCGCGAACCTCGCCGCCGGGCAGAAGGGCCTGTCCGTCGCGTTCGATCTCGCGACGCACCGCGGGTACGACAGCGACCACCCGCGCGTCGCGGGCGACGTCGGCATGGCGGGCGTCGCGATCGACAGCGTCGAGGACATGAAGCGCCTGTTCGAGGGCATCCCCCTCGACGACATCAGCGTCTCCATGACAATGAACGGCGCGGTGCTGCCCGTGCTGGCGATGTACGTCGTGGCGGCGGAGGAGCAGGGCGTGTCGCCGGCCCGCCTCGCGGGCACCATCCAGAACGACATCCTCAAGGAGTTCATGGTCCGCAACACGTACATCTACCCGCCCGGGCCCAGCATGCGGATCATCGGCGACATCTTCGAGTTCTGCGCCCGCGCCATGCCCCGCTTCAACACCATCTCCATCAGCGGGTACCACATGCAGGAGGCGGGCGCCACCGCCGACATCGAGCTCGCCTACACCCTGGCCGACGGGCTCGAGTACCTGCGGACGGGCGTGTCGCGCGGGCTCGACGTCGACGACTTCGCCCCGCGCTTCAGCTTCTTCTGGGGCATCGGCACCCACCTCTTCATGGAGATCGCCAAGCTGCGCGCCGCGCGCCTCCTGTGGGCGACCATCGTCCGCACCTTCAACCCCAAGAACGACAAGAGCATGTGCCTGCGCGCCCACAGCCAGACGAGCGGGTGGAGCCTGACGGCCCAGGACGTGTACAACAACGTCGTCCGCACGTGCGTAGAGGCCATGGCCGCCACGCAGGGGCACACCCAGAGCCTGCACACCAACGCGCTCGACGAGGCGCTCGCGCTCCCGTCCGAGTTCTCGGCGCGGATCGCGCGCAACACGCAGCTCTTCCTGCAGCACGAGACCGACACCTGCCGCGTGATCGACCCGTGGGGCGGGTCGTACGCCGTCGAGCGACTGACGCACGAGCTCGCCCATCGCGCGTGGGAGCACATCCTGGAGATCGAGAACCTGGGGGGCATGGCCCGCGCGATCGAGCGGGGCATCCCGAAGCTGCGCATCGAAGAGGCCGCGGCCCGCGCCCAGGCCGCCATCGATTCCGGGCGGCGCGCGGTGGTGGGGGTCAACAAGTTCCGCCCGCGCGCCGACGAGCCGGTCGACGTGCTCCGCATCGACAACTCCTCGGTGCGCGACTCGCAGATCGCCCGCCTGCGCGACCTGCGCCGCCGGCGCGACCCCGACGCCGTCGCCCGCGCGCTCGACGCGCTCACCGACGCCGCCGCCGGGCGCACGCCCGCCAACCTGCTCGAGCTCTCCATCCAGGCCGCCCGCGCCCGCGCCACGCTGGGCGAGATCTCCGCGGCCCTGGAGAAGGTCTACGGGCGCCACGAAGCGCCCGTCGCCGCGGCCCGGGGCGTCTACGTCGCCGAGGCCGGGCGCGACGACGTCTCCGTGATGCGCGCCCGCCAGCACGCGGCGGCGTTCGAGCAGCAGGAGGGCCGCCGCCCCCGCATCCTCGTCGCCAAGATCGGGCAGGACGGGCACGACCGCGGGCAGAAGGTCGTCGCGAGCGCCTTCGCCGATCTCGGCTTCGACGTCGACATCGGCCCGCTCTTCCAGACGCCCGACGAGGTCGCGCGACAGGCCGTCGAGAACGACGTGCACATCGTCGGCGTCTCGTCCCTGGCGGCGGGGCACCTCACGCTCGTCCCAGCGCTCATCGATGCCCTCGCCCGCGCGGGACGCGCGGACGTCATGGTCGTCGTGGGGGGCGTCATCCCCCCGAGCGATCACGAGCACCTCCGCGCCGCCGGCGTCAGCGCCATCTTCGGGCCCGGCACGCCCATCGCCCCGGCCGCCATCCGCGTGCTCAACGAACTGCTCCGACGCCTGGGGCACCACGCCCCGGAGGCGGCCCTGCCGTGAGCACTCTGCCCCGCGCGCCCGCCGAACTGCTCGCCGCCGCCGTCCTGGCGGGCGATCGCGGCGCGCTCGCCCGCGCGATCTCGCTGGTCGAGTCGGGCCATCCGCGCCACGCCCGCGACGCCGACGCGCTGCTCGACGCGCTGCTGCCGCACACCGGTCGCGCGGTGCGGGTGGGCGTCACGGGCGTGCCCGGGGCGGGCAAGTCGACGTTCATCGAACGACTCGGGCTGATGCTCTGCGACGAAGGCCGCCGCGTCGCGGTGCTGGCGATCGATCCTTCCAGCGTCGTCACCGGGGGTTCGATCCTGGGCGACCGCACGCGCATGGCGCGCCTCTCGGCGCACGAGCGTGCGTTCATCCGCCCGTCGCCGAGCGCGGGCGCGCTGGGGGGCGTGGCCCGGCGCACGCGCGAGGCCTCGCTGCTGTGCGAGGCCGCGGGGTTCGATGTCGTGCTCATCGAAACGGTCGGCGTGGGGCAGTCCGAGTCGCTCGTGGCCGACATGACGGACTGCGTGCTGACGCTGTCGGTGCCGGGCTCGGGCGACGAGCTGCAGGGCATCAAGCGCGGGCTGCTGGAGGCGGTGGACGTGATCGCCGTCAACAAGGCCGACGGCGACCTCGCGCGCGAGGCCGCCCGCGCCGCGGGCGATCTCGCCGCCGCCATGAGCGTGCTGCACCCGGACGGCGTGCGTCGCGCCGCCGTGCTCACGTGCAGCGCCCGCACCGGCGAGGGCGTCGCCGATGTGTGGCGGGCGATCCTCGACTGCGTCGACGCCCGGCGCGCGGGGGGCGAACTCGACAGACGCCGGCGCGAGCAGCGCCTCCGCTGGCTGCGCGCCGTCATCGACGACCGCGTCCGAGCGCTCGTGCACGATTCTCCCGCCGCCGCCGCCGCGCTCCGGCTCGTCGAGCCCCGCGTGCGCGACGGATCCGAGTCTCCCGGCGCCGGGGCGGCCCGGGTGATCGAGGCGTTCCTGTCCGACGCGTCCCGCCCCGCCCCGACACCCGACGCGCGGCGGCCGGCCCTCTCCCCTGCCCCCGCGTCCACGCACCACGAGGTCCGCGCATGACGCCCGCCGCCGCCGTCAACCACATCGGCATCGCCGTCCGGTCGCTCGACGCCCAGCGCGCGTTCTACGAGGGCGTGCTCGGCGCCCGGTTCGAGGGCGTCGAGGAGGTCGGCGAGCAGCACGTCCGCGTCGCCTTCTACGCCGTGGGCGACGGCCCGCACGCCGTGCGCCTCGAGCTGCTCGAGCCCACCTCGCCCGAATCGCCGATCGCGGCGTTCCTCGAGAAGCGGGGCGAGGGGCTGCACCACGTCGCGTACACCGTCGCCGACCTGCCCGCGCGACTCGCCGAGCTCAAGGCCGCGGGCGTACGACTGATCGACGACCACCCCCGCGTCGGCGCCCGCGGCGCGCGGGTGGCGTTCGTGCACCCCAAGGCGTCGCTGGGCGTGCTGACGGAGTTGTGCGAGCACGCAGAACCAGGAGCCCATGCATGACCGAATCGACACTCCCTCATCCCGCCGCGCCCGCGACGCCCCGCACGATGGCCGAGCGCATCGACGCGCTCCACGCCGCGCACGCGCACGTCGCGCTGGGGGGCGGCGCCGACCGCATCGCCAAGCACCACGCCGCGGGCAACCTCACCGCGCGCGAGCGCATCCACGAGCTGCTCGACGCCGGCACCTTCGTCGAGCGCTATGCGCTGGCGCGCCACCGCTGCACGCACTTCGGCATGGCGTCCAAGGACCTCCCGTCCGACGGCGTCATCACCGGCGCGGGCAGCGTCGACGGACGCGTCGTCCACGTCGCCAGCCAGGACTTCACCGTCGGGGGCGGCGCGCTCGGCGAGGTGCACGGCGACAAGATCGTCGAGGCGATGGACGCCAGCCTCAAGACCAGTTCTCCCTTCGTCTTCATCAACGACTCCGGCGGCGCCCGCATCCAGGAGGGCATCGACTCGCTCGCCGCCTACGGACGCGTGTTCTACTACAACACCCTGCTCTCGGGCGTCGTCCCGCAGATCTCGCTGACCTGCGGCCCGTGCGCGGGCGGCGCCGCGTACAGCCCCGCGATGACCGACTTCGTGATCCAGACCCGGCGCGCCCAGATGTTCATCACGGGCCCGCAGGTCATCAAGCAGGTGACGCACGAGCAGATCAGCGCCGAGGAACTCGGCGGCGCCGAGGCGCACATGCACTACTCGGGCAACATCCACTTCATCGCCGACGACGACCGGCACGCCGCCGCGATCTGCCGCCGGCTGCTCTCGTTCCTCCCCGCCAGCAATCGCGAGGCCCCGCCCCGCGTGCCCTTCGCCGACCCGCCCGGGCGCGACGAGACGCTCAACACCATCCTGCCCGAGGACGCCCGGCGCACGTACGACATGCACGCGATCATCCGGCGATTGGTCGACGCCGACGACTTCCTCGAGGTGCAGTCGGGCTTCGCCGGCAGCATCATCGTCGGGCTCGGGCGCGTCACGGGGCGCGTGGTCGGCATCGTCGCGAGCAACCCCTCGGTCAAGGCCGGTGCGCTCGACATCGATTCGTCCGACAAGGCGTCCCGCTTCGTGCGGTTCTGCAACGCCTTCAACATCCCCATCGTCACGCTCGTGGACACCCCGGGCTACTTCCCGGGCGTGCAGCAGGAGTACGGCGGGATCATCCGGCACGGCGCGAAGCTGCTGTTCTCGTACTCCGCGGCCACCGTCCCCAAGATCACCGTCGTCGTCCGCCGGGCCTTCGGCGGCGCGTACGTCGCCATGGCCAGCAAGGAGCTCGGGGCCGACGCCGTCGCCGCCTGGCCGACCGCCGAGATCGCGGTCATGGGCGCCGAGGGCGCCGCCGAGGTCATCTTCCGCGCCGAGATCGCCGCCGCCGCCGACAAGAACGCCAAGCGCGCCGAACTCGTCGACCTGTACCGCTCGACCTTCTCCAACCCGCTCGTCGCGGCCGGACGCTGCATGGTCGACGATGTCATCGAGCCGGCCGACACCCGGCGCTTCATCGCGCACGCGCTCGCCGTGTACGAGCGCAAGCACGAACTGCGTCCCGACAAGAAGCACGGCCTCATCCCGCTCTGATCGTCCACTGTCCCCCGCGTTGCCCGGTCCTTCCCCGTCATGCCCGAGACCCCGCCAACCCCGCCTCTCGCGCCCGTCGACGGCCCGGCCTCGCACGGTGCGCACGCCGCCGTCATCGCGGGCGCGATCGTCGCGCTGATGGGTGGGCGGCCCGCGGATGTTCCGCGTGCCGTCGCGATGGCGCGCCACGCGCCGCGTCGTTCCGAGTACGAGTTCACCAACCACGACCCGCTGGGCGCCGACCGCGCGCCGCAGGCCGTCGTGCAACCCGCCGAGGTCCGATTCATGAAACTCCGCGTCACGGTCGATGGCAAGTCGTACGACGTCGAGGTCGAGGTGCGGGACGCCGGCGTGTTCGCCTCCGCCGCCAGTCGCGTCGAGGGCGCTCGCGTCGACGCCTCGCACCTGCGCGCCAACCACGCGCCTGCCCACGCGCCGGTCCACACCTCGCCCCGCCCGGCGCCCGCCGAACCCGCCCCGCCCGCCGAGCCCGCACGCCCGCCGTGGCACGGGCTCACCGTCGCGGGCGCGGGCGAGTGCGTCTCGCCGGTGCCGGGGGTGGTCACCGCGGTGCTCGTCAAGCCCGGCGACGCCGTCAAGGCGCGCGACCCCCTCGTCGAGCTCGAAGTCTCGCACCTCATGGCGACGTCGGACCGCCCGACCGTCGGCACCGTCCGCGCGCTCGAGGGCGGCGTGATCGCCGAGGTCAGCGTCCGCCCCGGCGATCCCGTGAAGTTCGGCCAGTTGCTCGTGCGCGTCCGGACGCCCGCGCACTGACAATCGCGCCCACCCCGGCGGGCGACCGTCAGTGGAAGTCGCGCGACAGCGACGGCAGTTCTTCCAGGTGCTCGTCCAGCGACTCGGCGTGGCGCACGTGCACGTGCACGACCTCGCCCTGACGCTCCACCGTCCCGCGCACGAGCAGCATCGTGCTGTGACGCGCTACCCGCCTGTACCGCTCGAACGTGTCGCGCCAGAAGATGAGGTTCGCCACGCCCGTCTCGTCCTCGAGCGTCATGAACGTCACGCCCGACGCCGTGCTCGGACGCTGGCGGCAGATCACCACGCCCCCGACCAGCACCACCCGCTTCGCCGGGCACAGGCGCTCGCTCCGCAGATCACCCGCTCCGATCGCCCCGCACGCGTCGAGGTGCCCGCGCACGAACGACACCGGGTGCGCCTTGAGCGACAGCCCCGTCGCCGTGTAGTCGTGCAGCACGCGCACGCTGGCGCCGATCGCCGGCAGGTGCTCCAGCCCCGCGTCGTCCGTCGCGTCCAGGTGCGCGAACAGCGGGAGCGACTCGTCCCGCAGCGGCTTCACCTGCCACAGCGCCCGCCGCCCGTCCAGCCCCATCGACGTAAACGCGTCCGCCCGCGCCAGGCTCCGCAGCGACCCGACCCGCACGCCCGACGCCCGCCACAGCGACTCGACCGATCCGAACGGGCCCCGCGCCCGCGCGGCCTGCGCGATCTTCTCCGCCTCCCGGCGCGCCAGGCCCCGCACCAGACGCATCCCCAGCCGCACCGCCCGCCCCTCGTCCTCCAGCGTGCAGTCCCACGCGCTGCGGTTCACGTCCACCTCGCGCACCTCGACCCCGTGCTCGCGCAGGTCGCGGACGATCTGCGCCGGCTGGTAGAACCCCATCGGCTGGCTGTTCAGCAGCGCCGCCCCGAACGCCCCGGGATGGTGGCACTTGAGCCACGACGACACGTACACCAGAATCGCGAAGCTCGCCGCGTGTGACTCCGGGAACCCATACTCGCTGAACCCCTTGATCTGCTCGAAGCACCGCTCCGCGAACTCGCGCGTGTACCCGTTCGACAGCATCCCGTCGATCAACTGCACCCCGTACCGGTAGATCGCCCCGCCCCGACGCTTCCACGCCGCCATCGCCCGGCGCAGCCCGTCGGCCTGGTCGGGCGTGAACTTCGCCGCCACGATCGCCAGTTGCATCGCCTGCTCCTGGAACAGCGGCACGCCCAGCGTCCGTCCCAGCACCTCCTCGATCTCCGGCCCCGGGTAGTGCGCCGTCTCCAGCCCTTCCCGCCGGCGCAGGTACGGGTGCACCATCCCGCCCTGGATCGGCCCCGGTCGAACGATCGCCACCTCGATCACCAGGTCGTAGAAGGTTCGGGGCTTCAGGCGCGGCAGCATCGACATCTGCGCCCGGCTCTCGATCTGGAAGACGCCGATCGTGTCCGCCTTGCGGATCATCGCGTAGGTCGCGGGATCCTCGGCCGGGCTGGTGGCGAGGTCGAGGGTGACGCCCTTGTGCTCGGCCAGGAGGTCGAAGCTGCGCTTCATGCAGGTGAGCATTCCGAGGGCGAGGACGTCGACCTTCATGAATTTGAGGATGTCGATATCGTCCTTGTCCCATTCGATGACCTGGCGGTCGACCATGCGCGCAGGCTCGATCGGCACCAGCTCGTCGAGGCGGTCATGGGTCAGGACGAATCCGCCCGGATGCTGCGACAGGTGCCGCGGCGTGCCTTCTAGTTGCCGCGCCAGCTCGAGGGTGAGTGTGAGCCGCCGGTCGGCGAGGTTGAGATTGAGCTCGCGGGCGCGGGTCTCATCTATGCCCTCGCCGTGACCCCAGACCTGCGAGGAGAGCAGCTTGGTGACGTCTTCGGGCAGGCCGAGCGCCTTGCCGATGTCCCTGACGGCACCCTTGGTGTGATAACGCACCACGGTCGAGCACAGCGCGCTGTGATCGCGGCCATAGGTCTCGTAGACCCACTGCATGACGATCTCGCGCCGCTCATGCTCGAAGTCGACATCGATGTCGGGCGGCTCCTTGCGCTCCTGGCTGACGAAGCGCTCGAACAGCAGATTGTTGCGGTCGGGATCGATGCTGGTGATGCCGAGCACGAAGCAGACCGCCGAGTTGGCGGCGGAGCCCCTGCCTTGACAGAGAATGTCCTTCGATCGTGCGAAGGCCACGATGGCGTTCACCGTCAGGAAATAGGGCGCGTAGCGCAGAGTCTCGATCAGGCCGAGCTCGTGCTTGAGGAGGCCCACCACCTTGTCCGGCACGCCTTCGGGATAGCGGCGCGCCGCCCCTTCCCAGGTGAGCTTCTCGAGCGCCTGCTGGGCGGTGAGGCCCGGCATCGTCTTTTCTTCGGG